>NZ_JAOQJJ010000006.1:0-163040 GCF_025567135.1 Bacteroides cellulolyticus | reverse complement strand
GCTGGGTTCAGAACGTCGTGAGACAGTTCGGTCTCTATCTATCGTGGGCGTATGAAATTTGCGTGGCTCTGACACTAGTACGAGAGGACCGTGTTGGACAGACCTCTGGTTTACCGGTTGTGCCGCCAGGTGCATCGCCGGGTATCTAAGTCTGGATCGGATAAGTGCTGAAAGCATCTAAGTACGAAGCCGGCCACAAGATTAGATTTCTTGAGGGTCGTCATAGACGATGACGTTGATAGGATGCAGGTGTAAAGCTGGAGACAGCAAAGCCGAGCATTACTAATTGCCCGTGAACTTTCATTGTCACGTGACACGTTAAGGATGTTATATACGTTTAGCCTTAAACAGAATTAGTTTTGATACAGATTGTTTTTTCAGTTTGTGCTTCATGCAAGACCTGATATAAAAAGAAATTCAGGTGACTATAGCACGAAGGTTCCACCTCTTCCCATTCCGAACAGAGAAGTTAAGCTTCGTCACGCCGATGGTACTGCATATTGTGGGAGAGTAGGTAGTCGCCGTCTTAGAAAGAGAAATCCTCGAGGTAGAGATACTTCGGGGATTTTTTGCGTTTATACAATTTAGACTTTGTTTACCTGTAAAATCATTTTTTTAAAGATGTGAAAGTAAAACGCACATAAATTTTACATTACGATTAATTTATTGTAAATTTACCACATTGACAAAAAAATTATATCTATGATAATAAAATCAATTTTAGATACAGACTTATATAAGTTCACTACATCATACGCTTATATAAAGTTGTTTCCTTACGCAATAGGAACATTCAGTTTTAAGGATCGTGACGAAACGGTGTATTCGGATGAATTCCTGAATGCACTTAAAGAAGAATTCAACAGATTGAAAAGAGTAGGGCTGACATCTGATGAACTTGAATATATGTCTGTCAATTGCAGATTTATGCCAAGAGTATATTGGGAGTGGTTGTCTTCTTTCCGCTTTAATCCTGAGATAATAGAGGTTTATCTTGATGAGGAACGTCATCTGCATATCGAAGTTACCGACTATTTATATAAGGTTACTCTTTATGAAGTTCCTATTCTTGCAATAGTTTCTGAAATAAAGAATATGTTTTTCAATCAGAAACCTTTGAAAGAAGAGGTTCTTGCAAAATTAGCCACTAAAGTGGAGTTGTCCAACTCGAATTCCATGCCATTTTCTGAATTCGGAACACGAAGAAGATTTTCTTTCGAAGTACATGATTGGGTGGTAGATTATCTGAAGAAACATTCTAAATACTGTACCGGTACATCAAACTGTTATCTTGCCATGAAATATAATATGCGTCCTATGGGAACGCATCCACATGAATGGTTCATGTTTCACGGAGCCCAGTTTGGATACAAGCATGCCAATTATATGGCATTGGAGAATTGGGTAAATGTGTATGATGGTGATTTAGGCACAGCATTGTCTGATACATATACTTCCGAATCGTTTCTGACAAACTTCAGTCGTAAGCAGGCAAAACTGTTTGATGGCGTAAGATGTGATTCCGGGGATGAACTTGAGTTTGTAGATAAACTTATTGACAGATATAAGGAGTTGGGCATAGATCCTGTAACCAAAACAATAATTTTCAGTAATGCCCTGGATTTTGAGAAAGCTTTGTCATTATATAAGTATTGTCAGGGTAAAATAAGATGTTCGTTCGGAATAGGTACGAACCTTACCAATGACACAGGCTACCAGCCGTCGAATATTGTAATGAAATTGTCAAAATGTAAGATGAATGCCAACCAAGGCTGGCGAGAATGTATAAAATTGTCGGATGACATGGGAAAACACATGGGAAGCATAACAGAAGTTCAGGCATGCATGCATGAACTCAGAATAGAATGACCATTAACAGAATTGATATAATAATAGTAATAATATAGTAGAACTATTAAATTGTTGTTAAATGTAGAGAAAAACTTTCATTTTATTTTATTATTCCAAAAATATATATACCTTTGCATCGAACAAAAAAAGAATATTATATGAATACAATGTTTTTACATATTTTGCTATGCGGTATTATTATTCTACTGGGAACACCGGTGGGAAGTGAGTCGCGTGCATACTGATGTAAAAATATTAAGATATATCAAGCCTTTCTCACTTCCCTGTGCGAAAGGCTTTTTTTTGATAACTATATAAAATGCAAAGAATATGAGTGAGAGATTATTTATTTTTGACACAACTCTTCGAGATGGTGAGCAGGTTCCTGGTTGTCAGCTTAATACTGTAGAGAAAATTCAGGTTGCCCGCCAGTTGGAAGCACTTGGAGTGGACATTATTGAAGCAGGTTTTCCGGTATCAAGTCCGGGCGATTTCAATTCTGTCATTGAGATTTCAAAGGCTGTTACATGGCCTACTATCTGTGCCCTTACGCGTGCGGTTCAGAAAGATATTGATGTAGCTGCAGAGGCTTTGAAATATGCAAAGCATAAAAGAATTCATACAGGAATCGGTACATCAGATTCACATATCAAGTATAAGTTCAATTCAACAAGAGAAGAAATTATAGAACGTGCTGTTGCAGCGGTGAAATATGCAAAACGATATGTTGAGGATGTAGAGTTCTATGCCGAAGATGCCGGACGTACTGAAAATGAGTATTTGGCCAGAGTGGTAGAAGCTGTAATCAAAGCCGGAGCTACAGTTGTGAACATTCCTGATACTACCGGATACTGCCTTCCTGAAGAATATGGTGCAAAAATCAAATATTTGATGGAACATGTCAATGGTATAGACAAGGCCATAATTTCAACTCACTGTCATAATGATTTGGGTATGGCTACAGCAAATACTATTTCCGGTGTTTTGAACGGAGCCAGACAAGTTGAAGTGACTATCAATGGTATAGGTGAGAGAGCCGGAAACACATCTCTTGAAGAGGTAGCCATGATTCTTCGTTGCCACAATGACATTGATATTGATACAAATATAAATACACAGAAAATCTATCCTACAAGCCGAATGGTTTCAAGCCTGATGAATATGCCTGTCCAGCCTAATAAGGCCATTGTAGGACGTAATGCCTTTGCACATTCGTCGGGAATACATCAGGATGGAGTATTGAAGAATGTTCAGACTTACGAGATTATCGATCCTAAGGATGTGGGTATTGATGATAATGCTATTGTATTGACAGCCCGCAGCGGACGAGCAGCATTGAAACACAGACTTCATATTCTTGGCTTGGATATGACTCAGGAGAAACTTGACAAGGTTTATGAGGATTTCCTGAAACTTGCCGACAAGAAGAAAGATATCTCTGACGATGATATAATGGTATTGGCCGGTGCTGATAGAAATGTGAACCATCATATCAAATTGGAATATCTGCAGGTTACAAGTGGTGTAGGAGTTCGTTCTGTTGCAAGTCTCGGACTTAACATATCAGGTGAGCATTTCGAGGCAGCTGCTACCGGTAATGGTCCTGTGGATGCTGCTATTAAAGCAGTTAAGCAGATTATCAAGCGCCAGATGACCCTGAAAGAATTTACTATTCAGGCTATCAGCAAGGGTAGTGATGATGTTGGTAAAGTACACATGCAGGTGGAATATGACGGTCAGATGTATTATGGCTTCGGAGCCAATACAGACATCATTGCCGCATCTGTGGAGGCTTATATCGACTGTATCAACAAGTTCAGAAAATGAAACTTAATTAACAATTAAAAATTAATAGTGATTGGTTTTGTTTATATAAAAACAATAAACTCACAATATTAAACTTACATGAATACTTTATTTGATA
Organism: Bacteroides cellulolyticus; assembly: GCF_025567135.1. NCBI lineage: Bacteria > Pseudomonadati > Bacteroidota > Bacteroidia > Bacteroidales > Bacteroidaceae > Bacteroides > Bacteroides cellulolyticus. The sequence goes on along the minus strand of NZ_JAOQJJ010000006.1, from coordinate 159,265 downwards.
AAATATGGGATGCACACGTAGTGCAGAAGGTTGAGGAAGGACCTACCCAATTATATATAGACCGTCTTTATTGCCACGAAGTGACAAGTCCGCAGGCTTTCGCCGGTATGCGTGCACGCGGTTTGAAGTGTTTCCGTCCTGAGAAAATATATTGTATGCCGGATCATAACACTCCGACTCACGATCAGGACAAACCGATAGAAGATCCGGTATCAAAAGCACAGGTGGATGCCTTGGCACAGAATGCTGCCGATTTCGGTCTGACACATTTCGGAATGATGAACAAGAAGAACGGTATCATTCATGTGGTTGGTCCTGAGAGAGGATTGACACTTCCGGGTATGACTATAGTATGTGGCGACTCGCATACTTCTACTCACGGTGCCATGGGAGCCGTAGCTTTCGGTATAGGAACAAGCGAAGTAGAAATGGTTATGGCATCGCAGTGTATCCTTCAGTCACGCCCAAAGACAATGCGTATTACTATCGACGGAAAACTTGGTAAAGGAGTGACTGCAAAAGACGTTGCCCTTTATATGATGTCGAAGATGACTACAAGTGGTGCAACAGGATATTTCGTAGAATATGCCGGAGAGGCTATCCGCAGCCTAACTATGGAAGGACGTCTTACGCTGTGTAACTTGTCTATCGAGATGGGAGCACGTGGCGGTATGATAGCTCCGGACGAAGTGACTTTCGAATACATCAAAGGACGCGAATATGCACCTAAGGGAGAAGAGTGGGATAAAGCTCTTGATTATTGGAAGACCTTGAAAAGCGATGATGACGCTGTATTTGATAAAGAAGTCCGTTATGATGCAGCTGATATTCAGCCGATGATTACATACGGAACTAATCCTGGTATGGGTATGGCAATTACTTCGAATATTCCAACTACAGATGGTATGAGTGAAGTGGAGAAAGGTTCTTTCGAGAAATCTATGCAGTACATGGGATTTACTCCGGGTGAAAGTCTTATAGGAAAGAAAGTGGATTATGTTTTCTTGGGTGCATGTACAAACGGACGTATAGAAGATTTCCGCGCCTTTGCTTCAATCGTTAAAGGACGTAAGAAAGCTGATAATATTACTGCATGGCTCGTTCCGGGCTCATGGATGGTGGACGAACAGATTCGTGAAGAAGGCTTGGACAAAGTTCTTGAAGAAGCCGGATTTGAAATACGTCAGCCGGGATGCTCTGCATGTCTTGCCATGAACGACGACAAGATTCCTGCAGGTAAATACTCTGTTTCTACAAGCAACAGAAACTTTGAGGGACGTCAGGGACCTGGCTCAAGAACATTGCTTGCAAGTCCGCTTACAGCCGCAGCTGCAGCAGTAACAGGAGTGATAACAGATCCAAGAACACTTATGTAATCAGTAAAATTGAGTATAACAATGAAACAGAAATTCAATATAATAACAAGCACTTGTATCCCTTTGCCTTTGGAAAATGTGGATACAGACCAGATAATCCCGGCACGTTTCCTCAAGGCCACTACACGCGATGAAAAGTTTTTCGGTGACAATCTTTTCCGCGATTGGAGATATAATCCGGACGGATCGTTGAATAAAGATTTTGTTCTTAATGATCCTAAATATAGCGGACAGGTACTGGTGGCAGGAAAGAACTTCGGAAGCGGTTCAAGCCGTGAGCATGCGGCATGGGCTATAGCTGGATATGGATTCAGAGTGGTAGTGTCAAGCTTCTTTGCCGATATCCACAAGAATAACGAACTGAACAATTTCGTTCTTCCGGTAGTGGTAAGCGAAGAATTCCTGAAAGAACTTTTCGATTCTATATATGCCGACCCTAAAACTGAGGTAGAAGTAAACCTTCCGGAACAGACCATCACCAACAAGGCTACAGGCAAGTCTGAGAAATTCGAGATAAATGCTTATAAAAAGCATTGTCTGATGAACGGTTTGGACGATATAGACTTCCTTGTAGAAAACAGGGACAAGATAGCAGCATACGAAGAAGCTGTAAGTAACAGATAATAATTGAACTGATAAATATGGATCATCCTGTAATAGAAATAATGGATACAACACTCCGCGATGGTGAACAGACCAGCGGAGTATCGTTTGTTCCACACGAAAAACTGATGATAGCCCGCATGCTGCTCGAAGACCTGAAGGTTGACAGGATAGAAGTGGCATCGGCACGTGTGTCCGACGGAGAACTGAATGCTGTCAGGATGATATGCGATTGGGCAGCACGCCACAATATGCTATATAAGGTAGAGGTACTTGGCTTTGTGGATGGAACTGTCTCTGTCGATTGGATACATGATGCTGGCGGAAGGGTGATAAACCTTCTTTCGAAGGGCTCGGAGAAACACTGTCGCTATCAGCTGAAGAAAACACTGGAAGAACATCTTGAAGATATTCGTCGTACAGTGGCATACGCTTTGGACCGCGATATGGAGGTAAATCTTTATCTGGAAGACTGGAGTAACGGTATGAAAGATTCTCCGGAATATGTTTTCGGACTTGTTGACGGACTGCTTGATGCAGGAATCAAACGTTTTATGTTGCCTGATACACTTGGAATACTCAATCCTCTTCAGGTGATAGAGTATATGCGCAAAATGAAAAAACGTTATCCTGATTTGCATTTCGATTTTCATGCGCATAATGACTATGACCTGGCTGTCAGCAATGTATTGGCTGCAGTTTTGAGCGGTGTGAAAGGTCTTCATACTACAATTAATGGTCTAGGCGAGCGTGCAGGGAACGCTCCTCTTGCCAGTGTGCAGGCGATATTGAAAGATCATTTTCAGGCTATCACACATATTGACGAGAGCCGCTTGAACGAGATAAGCCGTACCGTTGAATCATATTCTGGTATAAGTATCCCAGCCAACAAGCCTATAGTAGGTCAGAATGTGTTTACTCAGGTGGCAGGTGTTCATGCCGACGGTGACAGCAAGAATAATCTTTACTTCAATGACCTTCAGCCTGAGCGTTTCGGTCGTGTGAGGGAATATGCTTTGGGTAAGAACTCAGGTAAGGCAAATATCCGGAAAAATCTTGAAAGTCTGGGACTTGAACTGGATGAAGAATCAATGCGTAAGGTTACAGACCGTATCATTGAACTTGGTGACCGCAAGGAAATCGTTACCCAGGATGATTTGCCATATATCATAAGTGATGTGCTTAAACATGATACGGTGGATAAGAAGGTTAAGCTTTTGAGTTATTTTGTCACTCTTGCCCAGGGATTGAAACCGATGGCTACGTTGAGTATTGAGATAGACGGTAAGGTATATCAGGAAAGCTCAAGCGGTGACGGTCAGTACGATGCCTTTGTGCGTGCATTGCGCAAGATATATAAAGGAACACTGAACCGTAAGTTCCCTATGCTCGTGAATTATGCGGTAACAATTCCGCCTGGCGGACGTACAGATGCGTTTGTACAGACTGTGATAACTTGGAATTACGAAGATAAGGAATTCCGTACTCGCGGTTTGGATGCCGACCAGACGGAAGCAGCAATCAAAGCAACGATTAAGATGCTGAATCTTATAGAACAGTGATTATGAGAAAACATTATTTTATAATCTTTGTATTGATACTGGTTGTAAATGTATTGCTGCGAAGGTTTGTCCTCGGCCCTGAATGGCAGGATAGTAATTTGTTGGTAAATGTATTTATAGCTTTGATATTGACTTCTATATATATAGTCATTGAAAAGTTTATATTTTTTATAATAAACAAGAATAGAAAAAATAAAAAGTGATATGGATTTTAAAATAGCAGTATTAGCCGGTGACGGAATAGGACCGGAAATCTCCGTACAGGGAGTAGATGTAATGACAGCCGTTTGTGAAAAATTCGGCCATAAAGTTTCATACGAATATGCCATCTGTGGTGCAGATGCAATAGATAAAGTGGGCGACCCATTCCCGGAAGCAACTTACGAGGTTTGTAAAAATGCCGATGCAGTATTATTCTCTGCAGTAGGCGATCCTAAATTTGATAATGACCCAACTGCAAAAGTACGTCCGGAACAGGGACTTCTGGCTATGCGCAAAAAACTCGGATTATTTGCAAACATCCGTCCTGTACAGACTTTCAAATGCCTGGTACATAAATCACCTCTTAAGGCAGAACTTGTTGACGGCGCAGACTTCCTTTGCATACGCGAGCTGACAGGTGGTATGTATTTCGGCGAAAAATATCAGGACAACGACAAGGCGTACGATACAAATATGTACACACGTCCTGAAATCGAAAGAATCCTGAAAGTAGGTTTCGAATATGCTATGAAGCGTCGTAAACATCTTACTGTAGTTGATAAGGCGAATGTTCTTGCTTCTTCACGTTTGTGGAGACAGATTGCTCAGGAAATGGCTCCGCAGTATCCTGAAGTTACTACAGACTATATGTTTGTTGACAATGCAGCAATGAAGATGATTCAGGAACCTAAGTTCTTCGATGTAATGGTTACAGAAAATACATTCGGCGACATCCTTACAGACGAAGGTTCTGTTATCAGCGGTTCTATGGGACTTCTTCCATCTGCTTCTACAGGCGAAAGCACACCGGTATTCGAGCCTATTCATGGTTCATGGCCACAGGCTAAGGGGCTGAACATCGCCAATCCGTTGGCACAGATATTGTCTGTGGCAATGCTGTTCGAATATTTCGACTGCAAGGAAGAAGGTGCGTTGATCCGTCGTGCCGTTGATGCTTCACTCGATGCAAATGTCCGTACTCCTGAAATTCAGGTAGAAGGTGGTGCCAAGTATGGTACTAAGGAAGTTGGTCAGTGGATTGTAGATTATATCAAGAAAGCATAATCTTTACTCATATACAATATAAAAAGTCCAGACAGTGTTTTTTATTTTCTGTCCGGACTTTTTTTATATTTTCGGTGGTCGAATATAATAATTTTACTGTGGTTTTCCTTTAAAGAATTTATGTTCCTTGATATTCTTGATTTTTATTTCAGCGTCTTGATAGTAAGTTTTTCTGTCGTTGTCTATTTCTCCGTTTTCATCATACTTATAACGCTTGTCTTCAGGAACATTTTCCATATATTTGTTGAAATATTTTAAAGCATTCTCGTAGTCATTTCTGTAATAATATCTGCATCCGATGGTATAGAACAACACATTTTCCTTGGAGTATTCGTATTGCTTTAATAAAGCGGCTATTTCACCTTGGGTGTCAAGGTTCAGTTCACAGCATTCTGCCAGACCTTTGTAGAGTCGGATCATAACACTGTCTGTTGGCATGGTCAGCGATATGGCTGTATTCATGGCTTCTACGCCTTCTCCTTTCCATGAAGTACGGGCAGCAGATTTGGCGAAATAATATAAGGCACCTGTGTTTGGTCCTGACGGTTGCATTATGCTTATAGCCTTTTTCAGATTGTCGTAAGCGGAATAAAAGTCATAGTTGCCGTAGTACGACATACCGAGATAGAACAGTGTCAGATAAGAATTGTCGCCCATTCTTTTCAGACTTTCATATCTTTCTATCGCTTTGGGGTACATTTTCATCATGCAGAAAGCTTTTGCATTTTGACGGTTCACGTCTATGTTGAGTGAGTCATGTCGTCGGTATTCCTCTGTAATGAGCATCGCGTATGAATACTGCCCATTGTTATTTACCATATTGGCTATTCTGGATATAATCTGAGGATCAAGAGAATCACGGCGAAATGCAGCATTATATCCGGCAAAGGCAGATAGAGGATCTTCGTTTTCGTATGTTTCTCCCAGCAGGCGGTAAGCCGTGGCAGAAGTGGAATCGCGGTCTATCCAGTCGTGACATGCTTTCCTCGCATTTTCCAGATCGTCAAGAGCAATCAGGGCGTTGATGTGTTTCTGTCTGAAGAAAGATTTGTCGGGGCTGAGTCTAACGGCATGAGCGTATGCTTCAGAGCTTTTCCTCACATCTCCAATCCTTCTGTAGCACTCCGCTATTTTTGCCCATGATTTTAGTGAGGTACTATCTTGTTCAAGCCTCTTCTGGAGTAGCGGAAGTGCGGTTTGCCATTTGTTGAGTTCCTTGCAGGCCTGTAGTCTGAGTTCCGTACATTCCTCGTCAAGCGAGTCGGTACACGAAGTAAGCTCAAGAACCTTTTCGTATTCGTAATTATCAATGGCAATTCTTATGCTGTCCTTGTTTTGAGCCAGCACTCCAAGCGTAAAGGTGCATGACAAACAAAAAAGAAGTCTTCCTGATTTCATATTTATGTATGTGGTTTATAGATTTTTCTTAATCTCGTCCTCTATCTCTTTGTCACTTATCTTTTCGGCGTATCCTTGGAATTTCTTCAATATCTTTTTGTCTTTACCTATCAGATAAAATTGGGGAACACTGCTTCCGGCCTGATAGTCATAAATAAGTTTTTCTATACTTTCCTTGTCGGCAGTGAGGAATTTGTATTTTATATCATTCTTCCTGATATAGTTCTCGCTCGATGATTTTCTCTTTATCCATGTCTCAACAGCTATGATTTCAAGCTCATTATTGCCGTATTTCTCCCTAAGACTGTTCAGGAAAGGGATAGAAACTTTACACGGACCGCATCCTATTCCTGTGAGTTGTATAAGGACAATCTTAGATTTAATGTCGCTAAGCGAGATTTTCCGGTCGTTAATATCAGTCAGAGTCCATTCCGGAGCAGTCTTGCCTGTCATGTCAATGGCGGGCTTCTCTTTTTTCTGCCCTCTTATGTACCGTTCATAGCCTTCCGGATAGCAATTTTCTGCTATTATTTTTCCCATTCCCAAGGGGTTGAATACAAAACCGGAACAGATTTCTTCATTTATATTATGTTGCATTTCCCTGCGATAGCGGTATGGCATATCATTATCTTTAGAGATCCATACTTTGTAAATAGACGTAGGGTCGTATGTGTAAGGGTTTTCCGGCATATATTGTGCCTTACCGAAAAATTCTACCTGATTGGGCATATTTATCGTCAGTTCCATAAGAAAATCCTTTCCCTCTTCCTTCAGTGTGAGGACAATGCTGTCGTTTGTGTTCAGCGCATAATCTATTATTGCTTTCATGTGATAAAAAGCTTCTTGTTTGATTAATCTGAACGGTACAGGCATTTTTCGTGTGAAGTCATCTATCACTATTTCTTTCTCTTTTTCTTCAATATATGATTGAACAGTTCCATCATATACAGATAGAATATGCTTGAATTCCTTGTCTGATGCAATGATATATGAATAACCTATGGCGCTATCTTCAGGATTTACATGCTCGTATATTTCCCTCTGTTCATCGTAAACAGGTTCATTGTCTCCCGGCTCCCAAGATTTAAGTACACAATGGTATTTTACGGAATTTACCTTGTTCATATTCTCAAGCACTTCAGAAAGATATTCTCTGTCAGTTTTCTTTCCGCAGGCGGAAAACATTAACATGAATAATATGGAAATATAAATGTAGATATGTGTTTTCATAAATAGTGATAGTCTTATATTAAGAATCCACTTTAAGATTCCTGCCGTTAATCACATCTTAAAGTGGATTCAGAAAATTGATTTACTGTAGTCTGAATGTTACAGGGACGGTGTATTTAACTCTTACAACCTGACCTTTCTGCATTCCAGGTTTCCATTTAGGCATTTCGCCCAATACTCTCAACGCTTCTGCATCAAGGTCCGGATCTACAGAACGTAAAACGTTAAATTCAGTAGGAGTTCCGTCTTTTTCAACTACGAACTGAACGATTACTCTTCCTTGCACTTTTTTGTCCTGGGCAGCCTTAGGATATTTTATATTATCCTTAAGGTATGTCATAAGTTCCTTCATACCTCCCGGGAATTCAGGCATCTGTTCCACTACGGCAAATGCTTCGCCTTTTGTGACAGGTTTGTCAATAGGGACTTCCTCTACATCTGGTTTTACTGTAGCGGCATTTTCTTTTACATCATCAGTTTTTGTTGCTTCCGAAGAGCATGAAATGTTTCCGGCAAGGAGTAGAGCAAAGGCCGGAATGGCGAACAGGGCATATTTGATATGTCCCGCACCGTTTGTCTTTTTCTTGTTCATCATAATGATACGTTGTTTAAGGTGAGAAAAATTAAAATTATTAGATAAACCGTACTTGTGACTGTATGTCAGTCCAAGCAGGTGATATTGATAGCTTTTTGTGGCGAATCCCGCATCCATAACCTTTCTGTCTGCCAGGAATTCAAGATTCAGTCTCACTTCGCGTTTCATAAGCCATGCGAATGGATTTATCCAGCAACATATATTTACCATTTCGGAGATAATTACATCTATGGAATGTCTCTGGCGTACATGAGCCATTTCGTGAGTGAGAATTTCGCTTATTTCCTCTTCTTTTACATTGTCAGGATTCAGGAAAATCCAATTGAAGAATGAAAATGGTCCGGACTTGTCTTTCATGCATTTTATACGTATTCCGTTCACTGTTTTTTCCGGTGTACGGAGTATAATCATATATAGGCTAATGGCCTGAACAATCAGTCTTACGGATAATGCCAATATACCTGCGATGTATATATTTTTTATCCATTCGGAAATTACGAATACCTGATTTCCCGGTTCTGTTCCAGCTGTTCCGACTACTATTTCAGGAATAGTGGTGGAATAATCAAAATTTGTCAGCATTACCAGACTGTCACGTGTCTCCATCCATTCACGTATATCAATCAGCGGTATGATGAACGGAAGAATAAGTGACAGCATCAGTATCAACCGTCTTGAGGTGAAGAGGGTATCACGTGTGCATATCAGTTTGTACAGTGCGTAAAACAGGATTATGCCCAAATTGACTTGAAGTAGGTATATCATAAATAATGTATTTTAAAGTATTGAAGATTTTACAGTTTTCTGACGGAGATTTATTTGTCATCTTCTTTCTCTATCAGATTTATGATTTCGTTAAGTTCGTCTTTCGAAATTTTCTGTTCCTTGGCGAAGAAAGAAACCATTTCCTTATATGAGTTGGCAAAGTAGTTTTTCACCAGACTGCTTACCGAACTTTTTGTGTAGTCTTCCTGTTTCACCAGTGGAGTATATCTGTAGGTGTTTCCGAACTTTTCGGCTTTCAGATAACCTTTTCTTTTAAGATTGTTTATTATTGATGCAACCGTGGTATAGGGTGGGAGCGGTTCGTCATAACATCCCACTACGTCTTTCACATAGCAAGAACCCAGTTTCCATATAAAGCGCATAGCTTCTTCTTCCTGAAATGTAAGTTTTTCCATATCGTATCAATATTTTAATTACTAACTTTTCGCAAATCTACGAAATAATCGTAATTATGCAAATATTAGAAGGTTAAACATGGTTAATGACGGAAATAATTCATATTGGTGGTTTGTAGTGCCGGTATCAATAATAAAACGACAGTTCATTCGAAGTGAAATGAACTGTCGTTATGATGAAAATGAACGCTCGTTTTAAGACGGGTGTTTTGTGGTTGAAATTATGTCAGAATTTTTTAACTCTGATATGGCAATAAGGCTCGCCGCCTGTTTTGTCATAGTAATGTTGGTGATAGTCCTCAGCCTCCCAAAAATGTGATGCCGGAGTAAGAGCTGTGTTTACTTCATATCCTTTGTCGCGTAATATAGCGATAACATTCTGCGCCTGCTCCAACTGTGAATTGTCAAGATAGAAAATCTCGCTTCTGTATTGAGGACCTATGTCAGGACCCTGCCCGTCGGTCTGTGCGGGGTCGTGTATTTCAAAAAACAATTTGCACAGGTCTGTGTATGAAATCTTTTCGGCGTCATATTCTACAAGTACAGCTTCGGCATGTCCTGTAGTGTGAGCCTTTACTTCCTGATATGTAGGGTTTTCTTTGTGCCCGCCTATGTATCCCACAGTGGTGCTTATCACACCGTTTGCCCTTTCCATCTGGTGTTGTACTCCCCAGAAACATCCGCAGGCAAAAATAGCTTTTTCTGTTTTCATGATTTCAGTCAGTTTTATAAATGAATGTGCAAACATACAAAAAGATTTTAACTGCTGCACTATATATCTGTTTATCTGTTACCTTTGCGTCATAAACTACTGAATATTCGTGATTATGAAGAAAATATTGATACTCATTTTTATATCGTTTTGTACTTTATTCCAATCTTATTCGCAATCGTACAATGAGATTGTAGATCGTGCGATGAAATATGCCTTGACTGATAGTCTTGTACAGGCAGAACAGCTTTTCCGTGAAGCGTTGAAGATAGATCCTAACAATGCGCGTAATGCCCTTCTTTTTTCCAATCTTGGTACGGTGCTTAAGCGTATGGGACGTACGGATGAGGCTATAGAAGCATATACCATGGCTCTTAATATCACTCCGTATTCCACAGCCATGCTTCTAAACCGTGGAACTCTGTATCTTGACAAAGGATTGGATTCAAAAGCGTATGTAGATTTCTGTAACGTTATAGACCTTATACCTGAGAATATAGAAGCACGTCTTTATCGTGCATACATTTATATGCAGAGGCGTGAATATAAGGAGGCACGCATAGACTATAATGTAATAGTAGGCAAGGAACCGTCGCACAAGGCTGCCAGAATAGGTCTGGCAATGCTTGATCAACTTGAGGGAAACCTTACTGGGGCACGTGACAAATTGAATCTGCTCATCGGTGAGTTCACTGGTGATGCATCACTCTTGATAATGAGAGCAAATCTTGATTTGGAAAGAGGATATCCCGAGGCTGCTGTTCTTGACCTGGAAGAAGCGTTGTGTCTTAATCCTAATGATGCGGAAACCACAGTGCAGTTGGGTGATGTTTATCTGTCATTGAAAGATAAGGACAAGGCCCTTAAGGCATACGAAAAAGCTATCTCTTTGGGGATACCTCGTTCGGCACTCTTGGAGCAGATTAAGAAATGCAAATAGGTAATACTTGGTGTTTTATCCTATATTTTATCTTTATGAGTTGTAATATTTCTTTATCGCATTTACAAAATCACGTCCGTATTTCTTCTTTTTATATTCGCTGAATCCTGAAATGTCGTCAAGGTCTTCCAGGGTTTTGGGTTTCTTGTCGCAGAGCGATTGCAGCGTACTGTCGGACATTACAATATATGGAGGAATGGCTTCCTGTTCTGCCAGCTTTAGTCTTAACAGACGCAGAGTCTCGAACAGTGAGTCTTCATTTTCCATATTCCCGTAAGCATTTTTCTTAATCTGTACAGGCGATGTACCGATAGTATTCTTTTTATATTGCTTATTGGAGAATTCATCTTCTTTAATGACAACCAGTTCCGCATTCTGTTTTCCGTATAGAACCTTGGCTCCCAGTTCGGTTATTTTCAGATGGTTGTTTTCGTTGTATGCTATTTCTATGTATCCCATGTTCAGCATTTGTAGCAGATAGTTCTGCCAGTGGCGTGAAGGAATGTCCCTTCCGGCTCCGAAAGTCTTTATTTTGTCGTATCCCTTTTCCGAAATTTCTTGTGTAAAGTTGCCTCGTAGTATTTCTATAAGAGTCCCTGTGGCTATCTGTTGGTTGGTTCTTGCTATTGCGCTCAGAGCTTTCTGTATAATAATAGTTCCGTCAAATCTTTCAGGAGGATTACGGCATACGTCGCAATTGCCGCAGTCATGTTCCATTGTCTCTCCGAAGTAACTCAACAGGATTCTTCTTCGGCAGATGTCGGATTCGGCATACTGCTGCATACGGTTAAGTTTCTCTATGTTTATTTCCTTCTGGTTGCTTTCTTCGGCAAATTTGGTAAGTTGGATCATGTCGCCAAGTGAATAGAACAACATAGTGTCGCTCTTCATGCCATCTCTACCAGCACGTCCTATTTCCTGATAGAAACTTTCTATGCTTTTAGGCAGGTTGTAGTGTATCACCCATCTTACGTTCGACTTGTCTATTCCCATTCCGAAAGCAACGGTGGCGCACACTATCTGTACACGGTCGTTGATGAAATCATCCTGTGTCTGTTCGCGTTCGAAATTCGACAGTCCTGCATGATATACTGCAGTGTCGAAACCTTCGTCGTAAAGAAGTTCGGCAACTTTCTCGGTAGTCTTTCTGCTCATGCAGTATATGATTCCGCTTTCGTTGCCATGTTTTTCTATGAATCTTTTTATTATTCTGATTTTTTCTTTCTGCTGATATCCTTTCTTTACGTCAAGACTCAGGTTAGGACGGTCGAACGAGGAAATGAACACTTCCGGTTCATTCATTTTCAGCTGTTTTACTATGTCCTGACGTGTAATTTTGTCTGCTGTGGCAGTAAGTGCCACTATCGGAATCCTGGGGAACTGTTTTCTAAGTATGTCCAGCTGTGTGTATTCATGGCGGAAATCATGTCCCCATTGCGAAATGCAGTGAGCTTCGTCTATGGCAAAAAGAGATATCTTAATGTCTCTGAGCAGATAGCTTGTTTCAGATATAAGTCTTTCTGGAGATATATATAGCAGTTTTACTTTTCCCTGCAGGCATTCCATACGTACATTCGTGTTGTCAGTATCACTGTTCATGCTGTTCAATGCGCGTGCGGCTATACCGTTGGCCTGTAATGCTTCCACCTGGTCTTTCATCAGCGAAATCAGTGGTGAAACCACTATGGCTGTACCTTCCATCATAAGTGCCGGAATCTGGTAGCATAAGGATTTGCCCCCACCTGTAGGCATAAGAACCAGGGTGTCTTTTTTGTTTAGTATATTTGTGATTATTTCTTTCTGTTGAGGACGGAACTCTGTATATCCGAAATATTTTTTGAGAATATCGAGCATTTGATAAGTCTGTTTTTGTTTGTGCAAAGATAATATTCAGCGTCGATACATACGAAAAAATGTTGACAAATATTTTGTAGTCTGAAAAAAATCTTACAAATTTGTATTGAAAAAATGTGAACTAGGACTAAAATAAATCAGCACAAATGGAAAATAATCATGAAGTAATGAATAATGAAAATGACGTACAGGTGAAGATGCCATATAATCTTAGAGAAAAGAAAATAAAGTCTGCACCTTATAGAGATCTTATAAGGACGGAACTGGCAGACGAACTTTACGACAGGATATATGAGCTGGTAGTAACGCAAAAAAAGTACAAACAGCCTAACTTCTCAGCCAGCGATCTGGCCAAGATACTGAAGACTAATACCAGATATCTTTCAGCTGTGGTTAATTCCAAGTTCAAAATGAATTTTTCGTGCTTGCTTAATGAATATAGAATTAGGGATGCAAAACGTATGCTTTCAGACAAAAGATATGCAGGAAAGAACATCGAGGAAATAAGTGCGATGTCAGGGTTTGCAAACCGTCAGTCTTTTTATGCAGCTTTCTACAGAATTGTAGGTATTACTCCTAATGAATACAGAAAAAATCATGAAAACGCCTGAAGATAATTTTAATTATTCTGTAGAGCAGTTTGCCGATCTGCAGATTTTACGATATAGAGTACATGGTTTTGAAACTTTGACATTAAATCAGAAGAAACTTATTTATTATCTCTCTGAAGCAGCTTTGAACGGGCGTGATATTTTGTTCGACCAGAACGGTAAGTATAACATGAAGATACGCCGTCTTCTTGAAGCTGTGTATTTACATTATGACGGCGACCGTTCAGATTCGGAATTTCTGGCGTTCGAAGTGTATCTGAAGAGAGTTTGGTTCTCAAGCGGAATTCATCATCATTATTCCACAGACAAATTCATTCCGGGATTTTCTGTGGATTTTCTTCGTGATGCTGTTATGTCATTGGATAAATCTCAATTGCCATTGTCCGAAGGAGAGACAGTGGTGGGATTATGTAATAAATTGTTTCCTGTAATTTTCGACCCTGCCATAATGCCTAAACGTGTTAATCAAGCAGATGGTGAAGACTTGTTGCTGACATCGGCTTCGAATTATTATGTAGGTGTCACACAGCAGGAGGCAGAGGATTTTTATGCTGCCATGAAATCGCCGGATGACGAGACTCCTGTCATGTACGGAATGAACAGTCGTTTGGAAAAGAAAAACGGAGAGATAACCGAAGTGGTCTGGAAACTTGACGGTGAATATGGTAATGCCATCCGTAAAATTGTCTATTGGCTTGAGAAGGCTATGGATGTAGCAGAAAATGAACATCAGAAAGAGGTTATACGTCTGCTCATAGAATTTTACCGTACAGGAGATTTGAAAATATTTGACGATTATTCCATTTGTTGGCTAAAGGATACAGAATCTCGTATCGATTTTGTAAATGGATTTATAGAAAGCTATGGCGATCCGCTCGGAATGAAAGCCAGCTGGGAGTCAATAGTAAACTTTAAAGATCTGGAGGCTACTCACCGCACTGAGGTGTTGAGTAGTAATGCTCAGTGGTTTGAAGACCATTCGCCGGTATCTTCACAATTCAAGAAGTCTGAAGTTAAGGGTGTATCAGCAAAAGTCATTACGGCTGCCATACTTGCGGGCGATCTTTATCCTGCCAGTGCTATAGGTATCAATCTTCCTAATTCAAACTGGATTCGCAGTGTTCACGGTTCCAAGTCAGTGACAATCGGCAATCTTACTGATGCATATAACAAGGCTGCCAGAGGTAACGGTTTCAGAGATGAGTTTGTGTATAGTGAATATGAAAAGCAGCTGCTCGACAAATATGCGGATATAACAGGTGACCTTCATACAGACTTGCATGAATGTCTCGGTCACGGTTCCGGCAAACTCCTTCCTGGCGTTGATCCTGACGCTTTGAAGGCATATGGCGCTACAATAGAAGAGGCACGTGCTGATTTGTTCGGACTTTATTACATACCTGATGCAAAAATGGTCGAGCTCGGCCTTACTCCGGACAGTGAAGCTTACAAGGCTGAATATTATTCGTATATGATGAACGGATTGATGACTCAGCTTGTCAGGATAGAGCCGGGATGCTGTATTGAAGAATCGCACATGCGTAACCGTCAGCTTATTGCTGCATGGGCTTTGGAGCATGGGGCAGGAGATGGTGTTGTGCAGATGGTTGTAAAAGAAGGAAAAACATTTGTTGTCATAAATGACTACGAAAAGTTGCGCTCACTGTTTTGCGAATTGCTTGCCGAAATCCAAAGAATAAAGAGCGAAGGTGATTATGAGGCGGCACGTGAACTGGTAGAGAAATATGCCGTAAAAGTTAATCAGAAATTGCATTCTGAAGTTCTTGAAAGATACAAGTCTCTTAATCTTGCTCCATATAAAGGATTTATAAATCCTGTTTATAGTGTTGTGACAGACGATGACAATAATATAATAGACGTAAAAACAGACTATAGCGAAGGTTATGCCGAACAGATGCTTCGTTATAGCCGAGATTATTCTAATCTTTGAATTAATATCATGAACGACGTACAAGAAATTATAAAAGATATAAAATCGAAGTTCCGTTTGTATATGAATGGCGTAATTTCGCAAAGTATGCGCGAAAAGGGTATGGACTACAAACTGAATTTCGGTATCGAATATTCCCGTATCAAGGAAATTGCTGCAGGATATGAAAAAAATCACGAACTGGCTCAGGCTTTGTGGAAAGAGAATATCCGTGAGTGCAAAATAATGGCTACACTTCTGCAGCCGGTTGATTCTTTTTATAAGGATATAGCTGAAATATGGATTGAGGACATGAAATATCCTGAATTGGCAGAATATACCGTTATGAATATATTGCAGCATGTGGATTATGCTTCGGATGTAGTGTTCAAATGGATTGCCGACGAACGTATTTATTTCCAGTTCTGCGGATATATGCTGATGACTCGCCTTCTTATGAAGGGCATGAAGTTGAACGAACGTGCCGAGGCAGAGTTTTTGGATCAGGCATTCACTGAAATCGAAGGTGGAGAACCTATGGTGAAAAAGGCTGCTGCCACAGCTCTGAAAAAGTTTGCCACACAGTCAAAAGAGAATGCCAAAATGGTGGGCAGACAGTTGGGCCTTTTAAGCAAAACAGCCAATCCGGAACTGAAACTTTATATCGATGAAATAAAATATGATATAGAATATTGTCAATAGTTTCTTGGATTGAGTAAATTATATTAACTTTGACGGCTGAAGATATTTTTTAATGGCAGACAAGATAAAAGATACGGTAAAACAGGTGCTTACAGAGTACCTACAGAAGAACGGACATCGTAAGACGCCCGAGCGTTATGCTATACTTGATTCTATATATTCCATAAAGGGACATTTCAATATAGAAACCTTGCTTCAGTATATGGAAGAGAAAGAAAAGTTCCGTGTCAGCCGTGCCACTCTTTATAATACTATTATTCTTCTGATAGATGCCGGTCTGGTTATAAAACACCAATTCGGTAATACTTCGCAATATGAACGTTCGTATAATAATGAAACCCATCATCATATGATTTGTACTTCTTGCGGAAAGGTTTCGGAATTTGAAGACGAAAATTTGAAGCAGGCTGTAGTTCAGAGTAAATTGAAAGGTTTCCAACCTACGCATTATTCGTTGTATATATACGGACTGTGCAGTAAATGTGTTTCCAAACGAAAAAAGAATAAATAAAAACTATTTTAATAAATATAACAATCATGAAAGTAGATGTCTTGTTAGGTTTACAGTGGGGCGACGAAGGTAAAGGTAAAGTTGTCGATGTTTTGACTCCACGTTATGATGTAGTTGCGCGTTTTCAGGGTGGTCCTAACGCAGGTCATACTTTGGAATTCGAAGGACAGAAATATGTTCTCCGTTCTATTCCGTCAGGAATTTTCCAGGGTGACAAAGTAAATATTATCGGTAATGGTGTAGTGCTTGACCCGGCATTGTTCAAGGCAGAGGCAGAGGCTCTTGAGGCAAGCGGACATCCTTTGAAGGAACGTTTGCACATTTCTAAGAAAGCACATCTTATATTGCCTACACACCGTATTCTGGATGCAGCATACGAAGCAGCAAAGGGAGCTTCAAAAGTTGGTACTACCGGTAAGGGTATCGGTCCTACATATACAGATAAAGTCAGCCGTAACGGTTTGCGTGTAGGTGACATATTGAATAACTTCGAAGCTAAATACGCCGCTGCAAAAGCTCGTCACGAACAGATCTTGAAAAGTCTGAACTATGAATATGATATCACTGAACTTGAAAAACAGTGGATGGAAGGTATCGAATATCTCCGTCAGTTCAATCTTGTAGATAGCGAACACGAAATAAACAATCTTCTTAAAGAAGGTAAGAGCGTTCTTTGCGAAGGTGCTCAGGGAACAATGCTTGACGTTGACTTCGGTTCTTATCCTTTCGTAACTTCTTCAAATACTATTTGTGCGGGTGCTTGTACAGGTCTTGGTCTTGGCCCTAACAAAATAGGCGAGGTTTACGGTATCATGAAAGCTTACTGTACACGTGTTGGTTCAGGTCCTTTCCCAACTGAGTTGTTCGATGAAACAGGAAAGAAAATCCGTGACCTTGGTCATGAATACGGAGCTGTTACAGGTCGTGAACGCCGTTGCGGATGGGTTGACCTTGTAGCTTTGCGTTACTCTATCATGATTAACGGTGTTACTAAGCTTATTCTTATGAAGAGCGACGTTCTTGACGGTTTCGAAACAATCAAGGCTTGTGTTGCATATAAGGTAAACGGCGAGGAAATAGATTACTTCCCATTTGATATCAACGAAGGTGTAGAACCTGTTTACGTAGAAATGCCGGGATGGAAGACTGATATGACTAAGATGACTAGCGAAGATGAATTCCCTGAAGAATTCAATGCTTACATCTCATTCCTTGAAGAACAACTTGGTACTCCAATCAAGATTGTTTCTGTAGGTCCTGACCGTGCACAAACAATTGAAAGATATACTGAAGAATAATCTTTCAAGATTATAATACATTTGGCTGCTGGTTTTCATAGTTTGAATGAAAATCAGCAGCTTTTGTTTTTCCGTAAGCAAAAGTGTTTATTTACTGAATAAATATTTGTGAATAAAATCTATTTACTTTTATTTTGAAAGAATTAAGCTTTAAATTTTTGCAATTGTTTATTTTAATATATATTTGTGGAAACAAATTATTAATTACTATCTCTCTCTTAAATTTAATCCTTCAGTTGGGAGGCGTTCTCTGTGATTGAGGACGTCTCTTATTTTTGGCTTTCATTACAAAATCTTGTTAACCGATAATTCCTATTTAATGTAAAAATACTAACTTTGCCGACACTTTGTAAATCAATATGTAGAGAATGATTTCAGTAGAAGGATTAAAAGTTGAGTTTGGAGTTACTCCTCTGTTTGAGGATGTATCATACGTGATAAATAAGAAGGACCGTATAGCACTTGTCGGTAAGAATGGAGCCGGTAAATCTACCATGCTAAAGATTCTTGCAGGCCTGCAATCACCTACTGATGGAGTAGTGGCGGTTCAGCGTGGAGTTACTATAGGGTATCTGCCTCAGGTAATGATACTGAGTGATACCAGAACTGTTATGGCTGAGGCTGAAATGGCCTTCGAGCATATTTTTGAATTGCAGGACAGTATCTCCAGAATGAATCAGGAACTGGCGGACAGAACAGACTATGATTCTGAAAGTTATCACGAACTGATAGACCGTTTCACTCACGAGAATGAGAGGTTCATGATGATGGGAGGAACAAACTATAAGGCAGAGATAGAACGTACGCTTACGGGATTGGGATTTTCAAGGAGTGATTTTGACAGACCTACATCCGAATTCAGCGGTGGCTGGAGAATGCGTATAGAACTTGCAAAACTCTTGTTGCGTCGTCCTGACGTTCTTTTGCTCGACGAGCCTACCAACCATCTTGACATAGAGAGTATCCAGTGGCTTGAAAACTTCCTGAAGATGAGTCCCGGAGCTGTGGTACTTGTCAGCCACGACCGTGCTTTCATCAATAATGTTACGAACAGAACTATAGAAATATCATGCGGACATATATACGATTATAAGGTTCCGTACGACGAGTTTGTGGTGTTGCGTAAGGAACGCCGCGAGCAGCAGCTTCGTGCATACGAAAACCAGCAGAAGGAAATAAAGGATACTGAAGAGTTTATCGAACGTTTCAGATATAAGGCTACAAAGGCTGTTCAGGTGCAGAGCCGTATAAAGCAGCTTGAAAAGATTGTTCCTATTGAGATAGACGATGAGGATACCTCTTCTTTGCGACTGAAATTCCCGCCTGCTATCCGTTCGGGAAACTATCCTGTGATATGCGAGAATGTAAAGAAGGCATACGGTGAGCACGTTGTGTTCCATGATGTCACACTTACAATAAACAGAGGTGAGAAGGTTGCTTTCGTAGGAAAGAACGGTGAAGGTAAATCTACACTAGTCAAGTGTATCATGGATCAGATTCCGTACGAGGGAAAACTTGTGATAGGACATAACGTACAGATAGGATATTTTGCACAGAATCAGGCACAACTCCTCGATGAGAATGTAACAGTATTCGACACAATAGACCGTGTGGCAAAAGGTGATATCCGTCTGAAGATACGTGATATCCTTGGGGCTTTCATGTTCGGAGGTGAGGCTTCAGAAAAGAAGGTAAAAGTCCTTTCAGGAGGAGAACGCAGCCGTCTGGCAATGATAAAGCTTCTGCTTGAACCTGTGAACTTCCTTATTCTGGACGAGCCTACCAACCATTTGGATATGCGTTCCAAAGATGTATTGAAAGAGGCTATCAAAGAGTTTGACGGAACGGTGATTGTTGTATCCCACGACCGTGAGTTCCTTGATGGACTTGTAACAAAGGTATATGAGTTTGGTGGTGGAGTAGTGAAAGAGCATATCGGAGGTATATACGATTTCCTTCAGAAAAAGAAAATGGAAAGTCTGAATGAACTTCATCTGTCGCAGTCGCCTACAGCTTCTTCGCAGAAAAAAGAAGTGCAACAGCCGACACAGTCGGAAAGCAAGCTTTCTTACGAAGCACAGAAGGAACTGAACAAGAAAATCAGAAAACTGGAAAAACAGGCTGCCGACTGTGAAGACAGAATTTCCAAAATAGAAACTCAAATATCGCAACTGGAAGAAAAGATGGCTACTCCTGAGGGAGCATCCGACATGAAACTCTATGAACAGCATCAGGATTTGAAAAACCAGATTTCCCAGATTGAGGAAGAGTGGGAGACGGCACTGATGGAAATTGATGAACTTAAAACAGAACTATAACTAAATATTAATTTATGAAAACTAAACATTGTATTGCTTTTGCAGCATTGGCTGTAGCCGCACTGTCCGGATGTGCAGGCCAGAAGGAAGCAAAGGTGAGCACAGGAATAAACCTTGCCAACCTTGACACAACAGCAGTTCCGGGAAATGATTTCTTCCGTTTCGCTTGTGGAGGTTTTAATGATTCGCATCCTCTTACAGCTGAATACTCACGCTATGGAGCATTCGAAATGCTTATGGAAGACAACCAGAAGCAGTTGAAAGAAATGATCGAAGGATTTGCTTCAAAGGAAAATCAGGCTGGAAGCCAGGGACAGAAAATCGGAGACTTGTATAATCTGGCAATGGACAGCATAAAGCTTAATGCTGATGGTATAGCTCCAATCAAACCTATGCTTGACAGAATAGCTGCAATATCTGATAAGAACCAGATTATGCAGGTTAAGGCTGAAATGTTCAACAACGGTATTGGTACATATTTCAGCAACTATGTATATGGTGATCCAAAGAACAGTACTTTGAATATCTTCCAGATTGCCCAGGGAGGTATTAACCTTGGAGAAAAGGAATACTATCTTGATACAGACGAAAGTACAACCGCTATCCGTGAACAGTACAAACTGTATATCACTAAGCTTTTCACATTGGCTGGTTTCTCAGAAGATGAGGCTAAACAGAAAATGGCTGATGTGATGGAAGTTGAAACAGCTATTGCAAAGGCTTCTTACAGCGCAGTAGAACGTCGTAATCCTGAAGCCAACTATCATAAAATGTCGTACGATGACTTGAAGAAGACTTTCCCTGGAATAGATTGGGATGCTTATCTCAAGGCTTTGGGAGTAGAAGGTGTGACAGAACTCAACGTAGAGCAGATTGAGCCTATCAAGGAAGTGGAAAATCTTATCAATACTTTGCCTCTTTCACGTCATATCTCTTATCTGCAGTACAATCTTCTTGATGCTGCAGCAAATTATCTGAGCGATGATTTCGTAGCTGCAAGATTTGATTTCTACGGTAAGGTATTGTCTGGCCGTCAGGCAAACCAGCCACGTTGGAAACGTGCCGTTAATGCCGTTAACGGCATGTTGGGCGAGATCGTAGGTCAGATGTATGTAGAGAAATATTTCCCGGCAGCTGCCAAAGAACGTATGGTGGCATTGGTTAAGAATCTTCAGTCTGCTCTTGGCGAACGTATCCAGGCACAGGAATGGATGAGCGACAACACTAAGGTAAGAGCTATGGAGAAACTTTCTACATTCCACGTAAAAGTAGGTTATCCTGACAAATGGAAAGACTATTCAGATCTTAACATCGAGAAAGATTCATACTGGGCAAATGTATGCCGTGCTGCACAGTGGGGCACAAAAGATATGTTCAGCCGTATCGGAAAACCTGTTGACAAGGATGAATGGTTGATGAGTCCTCAGACTGTAAATGCATATTACAATCCTCAGACTAACGAAATCTGTTTCCCTGCCGCAATTCTTCAGTATCCGTTCTTTGACATGAATGCTGACGATGCTTTTAATTATGGTGCTATCGGTGTTGTAATCGGTCATGAAATGACACACGGATTCGATGATCAGGGACGTCAGTATGACAAGGACGGTAACTTGAAAGACTGGTGGGCTGAAGGTGACGGTGACCGTTTCAATGAACGTACAAAAGTAATGGTTGACTTCTTCAACAACATTGAAGTTCTCCCGGGATTGAAGGCCAACGGACAGTTGACTTTGGGTGAAAACATAGCAGACCACGGAGGTTTGAATGTTTCTTATCTTGCTTATAAGAATGCAACAAAGAACAACCCTCTTCCTGAAGAAGACGGATTTACTGCTGACCAGCGTTTCTTCATCGCATACGCTACACTTTGGGCCGGTAATATCCGCGAAGAGGAAATCCGCTCACGTACTAAGTCAGATCCTCACTCACTTGGCGAATGGCGTGTGAACGGTGCTCTTCCACATGTTGATGCATGGTACGAAGCATTCGGTATCACTGAAAAAGATTCAATGTATCTTGCACCTGAAAACCGTTGTAGAGTTTGGTAATTCTTATTGAAGAATTAAGATAAAAAATAAGCCGTTTGTAGTTGGATTTGCATCTACAAACGGCTTTTGGTTTTTAAGTAAAAAGTTATCAGAAATTATAGTTCAAGCTGAGTCCAAACACCTTGTTGGTACGGCTATAGATATTTGTTCCTTTAGTGCCTGTATTGTAATAATTGTCAGACTCTTTTGTATAGTCACTATAGTTTGTCCAGAAGTAGGCGATATCCATATTCAGTGACTTGCTCAGATAGATTCTGGCTCCGAAACCTAATGAATATGAATCGCAGTAGAAGCTTGTGTCTGTCTGGAAATCATCACTGAGTCCGTAGTTGGTTTTCTGGAAGCCACCGCTGACAGTAATATATTTCATTACATCCCATTCTATACCGGCCAAATATTCGTGTGTACCATGATTAAGTGTTTTCTGTCTGTCCGAAGCCATTCCTGCATGCTTGTCATCAAAGAAATGGTATTCTACCGAAGCACGCAGATTAGGTAAGAACTCATATCCGGCTGCAACTGAAAGCATTGAAGGAATGTCGCTTGGCGTATTTACTCCTTCTTTGTAGTCTGCCAGGTATGCTTCATCTACATTAATCAGTTCCATCTTGCTTGAAACATTTTCAATGTTTAGGTTTGCCTTAAATTCATATTTCAAGCCGATGTTAAGTTTGTTGAGCTTGAAGTCAGCACCTAGAATAGGAGTTATTCCCCATCCCTTTTGGTCACATTTCAGATTGATATCCGCTATGGTTGCGTCCTGAAGTCCCAAAGCAGGAGCCATGGCTGCATATTGTTCTGTGAGTGATGCGTTGAGATAACCTTCATATCCTCCGGTCATATAGTTCATTCTGCCACCTGCATATACAGACAGCCAGTCGTTTATCTTATAGCTGAAACCAAGCTGTACACCATAGATGTATTGTTTTCCGTCCATGGCAGAGTTTATGTCATACATTGAAGGTTTAACCAAGCCCTGAGTCTTTTGCTGTATCAATCCGGTGGCAAGTGCGTTGAACATAGGAAGTCCGTTGCTGAACGATGCCTTACCTCCACCTCCTGTTATTGCAAATGCTGCAGAAACAGTCCAGTCACCTTTTTTGTATAGACCATGAAACGAAGGAATTATAGGTGCCGATGCGGTTCCCTTATAATTTTGTGTTGTACTTTGTCCGTCGAGTGTCCACAATCCTGATGTAGCGCTTATTTCCCTAGTCTGATATGCACTCTGTCCTGTCAGAGAAAGATGGAAGCCATCTTCTTTCAGGAAAGAAAGACCTGCAGGGTTACTGTAAACTCCGTCAACATCTATTGACGCTCCACGTGCTGCCATTCTCAAAAATGCCGCATGTTGGTTTGTGTTAGTCAGATAATCTCCTGCGAAAGTTGTGTTTGAAACGATAAGCGCCGTTGCGCCTAATAATAAAAATTTATTCATTTAGCTTTAAAAATTGGTTATGAAGCCGCAAAGGTAGCGCTTTTGTTTGGTATGTACAAGTATTTTTGATTGTAATGCAATAATATTGGTGTGAATGAAATAGTTTTAAGTGAAACAAAATTATTTCCCATCTATCGGGAATACATATATAATATTATATGAAATTATGTATTGAAGAGTTCTTTTCGTATCTTTGCTGCATATTTATAATATAGAATAAACATCGTGTATGACTATGTATTCCAATAAAGAAATCTGGCGCGTTACTTATCCTATACTTCTCGGGCTGCTTGCCCAAAATATTATCAATGTTACAGATACTGCTTTCCTCGGACATGTAGGTGAAGTGGCTTTGGGAGCTGCCGCAATGGGAGGCCTCCTATATATCTGTGTCTATACAGTGGCATTCGGTTTCAGTATAGGTTCGCAGATATTGATAGCGCGCCGCAACGGTGAAGGAAACTACCGTGATGTCGGTCCCGTCATGATGCAGGGCAGTATGTTCAGCTTCCTTATGGCTGTAGTACTTGCTGTGGTTATGTATATTTTTGCCGGTCCGCTGATACGTATGCTTATAACTTCCGATACTATATACGAAGCTACATATCAGTTTTTTACATGGCGTATATGGGGATTTCTTTTTGCTTTTCTCAATGTAATGTTCAGGGCTTTTTATATAGGAATCACCAATACGAAAGTCTTGACTCTCAGTTCCGTTGTGATGGCACTCGTCAATGTAGTACTCGACTATGGTCTGGTGTTCGGTGAATTGGGATTGCCTGAGATGGGTGTCAGAGGTGCAGCTTTGGCTTCCGTTATAGCAGAAGCGTCATCACTGGTATTCTTCCTGATATATACATATTGCAGGATTGATCTTAGAAAATACGGTTTCAGACGTTCTTTAGGAATGGATTTCGGTATGGTAGGCAGGATATTGCAAATATCGTCATTCACCATGGTGCAATATTTCCTTGCTATGGCAATATGGTTTGTGTTTTTTATGGCCCTTGAGCGTTTGGGACAAAGAGAACTGGCTATAGCCAATATCGTAAGAAGTGTGTATATAGTGTTGCTCATTCCGGTTCAGGCATTGGCCACTACCGCCAATACGTTGGTTAGTAATC
The DNA here is from genome assembly GCF_025567135.1 of Bacteroides cellulolyticus. Lineage (NCBI taxonomy): Bacteria > Pseudomonadati > Bacteroidota > Bacteroidia > Bacteroidales > Bacteroidaceae > Bacteroides > Bacteroides cellulolyticus. Next base: position 134,565 of record NZ_JAOQJJ010000006.1, on the reverse strand, counting down.
TGATAGGTGCGGGAGGAACTGACAAGGTTATAGCTCTGCTTCACCGCATTGCAGGCATTTCATTTCTCATAATGGTGGTATGTGTTGCGCTTACAGTAATATTCCCTGATCCGATTCTCTCTATCTATACGAGTGATTCCGGTCTTGTAGCCGAGTCTATACCGGCACTTTATGTTGTCTGTGCATCAATGCTTATAGCTGCATTGGCAAATATTTATTTCAACGGAATATCTGGTACGGGCAATACTCAGGCTGCTCTAGGAGTAGAAGTCGGTGTCCAAATATTCTATGCTCTTTATGTAGTTGTGGTTGGTATGCTTCTCCGTCAGCCTGTCGAGATATGTTTTACCACAGAGATAATATATTATGTGTTGATGCTGACTTTTAGTCTTATATATTTGAAAAAAGCAAAATGGCAGAATAAAAAGATTTGAGGTTAAAGAGCCTGTTTTAATTTTGTACGCTGTTGTTTTGATATTTATTTTTGAGGATATTTTTCGGCTTTAGTGAGAAGCATAGCGGGCTATGCGCCGATTGAAAGCTGGGAAATAGACCAAAAAGAAACTCAAAACAAAGCGAAAAATGGGTTATAAACTCTTTTTTATGGAAAATTAAAACGGGCTCTAAGTTTTTTTATGTATTTTTGCACCCCGTTGAAATAGAAGAAATTAAGAAAAATCAAAATAATATATGTTCGATAATTTAAGTGAAAGACTTGAGAGGTCGTTTAAGATATTGAAAGGTGAAGGTAAAATCACCGAAATCAATGTTGCCGAGACTCTGAAAGATGTACGTCGTGCTTTGCTTGATGCCGACGTGAACTATAAGGTTGCGAAAAACTTTACAGATACAGTAAAGGAGAAAGCCTTGGGACAGAACGTGCTTACTGCAGTTAAGCCAAGTCAGTTGATGGTTAAGATTGTTCATGACGAACTTACCAAACTGATGGGTGGTGAAACAGCTGAGCTTGAACTTAAAGGACACCCTGCAGTGATACTTATGTCAGGTCTCCAGGGTTCAGGTAAGACTACTTTCTCAGGAAAGTTGGCACGTATGCTGAAAACCAAGAAAAACCGTAAGCCTCTGTTGGTAGCCTGCGACGTTTACCGTCCTGCAGCCATCGAACAGCTGAAGGTGCTTGGACAGCAGATTGAAGTTCCTGTTTATTCTGAACCGGACAGCAAAGATCCTGTACAGATTGCATTGAATGCTATCCATGAAGCAAAAGCTAAAGGTTATGACCTGGTGATTGTCGATACAGCCGGTCGTCTTGCTATCGACGAACAGATGATGAATGAGATTGAGGCTATCAAGAAAGCGATCAATCCTGATGAAACACTGTTTGTAGTCGATTCAATGACAGGTCAGGATGCTGTAAACACAGCACGCGAGTTCAATGAACGCCTTGACTTCAATGGTGTAGTTCTTACTAAGCTGGATGGTGATACCCGTGGTGGTGCCGCACTTTCTATCCGTACTGTAGTTAACAAGCCTATCAAGTTTGTAGGTACAGGCGAAAAGCTTGATGCAATAGATTTGTTCCACCCTGCACGTATGGCAGACCGTATCCTCGGTATGGGTGATATCGTATCACTCGTTGAACGTGCGCAGGAACAGTACGACGAAGAAGAAGCTAAACGTCTTCAGAAGAAAATCCAGAAGAACCAGTTCGACTTCAATGACTTCCTTACACAGATAAACCAGATCAAGAAGATGGGTAACATCAAGGAACTTGCTTCCATGATTCCTGGTGTGGGTAAGGCTATCAAGGATATTGATATTGACGACAATGCCTTCAAGAGCATTGAGGCAATCATCTATTCTATGACTCCTGAAGAACGTACTCATCCTGAAATCCTGAACGGTTCGCGCCGTATGCGTATCGCAAAAGGTAGTGGTACAAACATTCAGGAAGTTAACCGCCTTCTCAAGCAGTTCGACCAGACTCGTAAGATGATGAAGATGGTTACTGGCAGCAAGATGGCAGGTATGATGCAGAAGCTGAAGAAGAAATAATACTTCGTTTTAGAATATAAATCGGGCTAAATACCGTTTAAATAGTGTTTGAATACTGTTTAAACGGTATTTAGCCCGATTTTTTATGTGTTGCTTTTAATGATTATACGGCATATTTTATACCCGGAAAAAACGTGCGCACGTTTAAGGTAAAATGGACGCCCGTTTTGATTAAAATGGACGCCCGTTTTAGGTCGAACGTGCGCACGCTTAATATAGCATATATTTTTTACGCATTTCCTTGTACTTGTTCATGTCTTCAAGCCATGCAGAACGTATCTCTTTTTCCGATTTACCATTTAGCATATCCAGTCTTACCTGATTGGTTCCCATCAGCAGATCGAACCATTTGGGGCGTGTAAGGAATGATTCGGATTTGTTCATTTTCTTGAATTCATTGTACATTTCGATGACATATTTCAATGAAAATCCGTTCAGTTGTTTTGCGTCAGTATTTCTCAGGTCGATGCCATGACATTCAGTGTTCTTGTGCAAAGGATTTTTGTCGAAACCTTCCAAAGCTTTCGGTGTGAATGAAAAGGGATACTTGTCTTTTGGCAATAATGGCGAACCTATCATCTGGAAAGGGAAATACGTTCCGCGTCCTACACTTACTGATGTAGCCTCGAACAGACACAGTGATGCATAAAGGGCAATGGACTGGTCGTTTGGCAGGTTAGGGGAGGGTTTCACCGGAAGTGAATATGGGTCACCATGTTTCCATCCTTTTATCTTTATTACTGAGTAATTACACTTCATATTGTTACCAAGCCATCCTTCGCCGTTAATCATTCCCGCCAGTTCTCCCATTGTACATCCGTGCAGCACAGGGATAGGCAACATTCCTACAAAACTTTTGTATTCCTTTTTCAGGATAGGTCCGTCAACATAGTCGCAAGGATTAGGGCGGTCGAGCACTACAAGTTCCTTACCGTTTTCGGCACAAGCCTGCATCACATAATATAAAGTACTTATGTATGTGTAGAATCTTGCTCCTACATCCTGAATGTCGAACACTATCATATCAATGTCAGCCAGCGCTGTGGCAGATGGTTTCTTGTTTTTTCCATACAGAGAAATAATGGGAGTTCCGGTTTTTACGTCCTTGCCGTCCTTCACTGTCTCTCCGGCATCGGCCTTACCTCTGAAGCCGTGTTCAGGCGCAAACAGAGCCACAGGTCTTTGACCTAAGGAGCATAATGTGTCAAGCAGGTGAGTACTGCCGACAAGCGAAGTCTGGTTTGCCACAAGGGCAATTCTTTTATTATTGATTAAAGATATCAGTGTCTCTATTTGGTCGGCTCCGTTCTGTATGTTTGCAGCTCCACATATGCCGGAGAAAGAAATTAATAGTAAAATAACGAGATATTTCATGATTGGACGATATTATTTATTAGTTTTGTAAATCGAATTATAATAATGCAAATATAATAAGTTTCCAGTTATGAACCCAATAGCACTGATTGATAAATATTATCCCGAAGATAACGAACTTAAAAAGATTCTTTTGAAACACAGCCGTTCGGTGGCAGACAAGGCTCTGGAGATGGCACGTAAGCATCCGGAGCTGAATCTGGACATGCAGTTTATAGAAGAGGCTGCAATGCTTCATGATATAGGTATATTCCTTACAGATGCCGACAGTATATATTGTTACGGCACTTATCCGTATATATGTCATGGTTATCTGGGTGCCGATCTTGTACGAAAGGAAGGATATCCACGTCATGCATTGGTGTGCGAGCGTCATACCGGTGCCGGTCTGTCGTTGAAAGCTATCGTTGAGCGTGACCTTCCTGTTCCGCATAGGGATATGCTTCCTGTAAGCCTGGAAGAGCAGATTATATGTTTTGCCGACAAGTTTTTCTCAAAGACAAAACTTGATAATGAAAAGTCGTTGGAAAAAGCCCGCAAGAGTATAGAAAAGCATGGCGAAGAAGGACTTGTAAGGTTTGACAAGTGGTGCGAGATGTTCTTGTAATATTTATTTTGTCGTAAAAATACTTTAAAAACCAATTGCTTATAGTGTTATTTAAGTGATAATGCTTACTTTTGTATCGCTTATCGCGAAAAAGATATATAATGACATCGTTTAAAAGAACTACATACATATTTATAATATTGTTTCTGCTCGGTCTTGTTTCCACTTTCTACGCTGAGGCGCAGAGGGTTAGGGGAAGGCGTTCGGGTAGGAATGTATCGTCCGAAATAAAAACCGATTCGTTAAATATTGATTCCCTTTCTGTTGATTCTCTATCATCGGACTCTTTGGCTTCTGATACGGCAAAAAATAAGGATGCCCTGGACGCTCCTGTGGTATATGAAGCAAGCGATTCTATTGTATTTACAAAGGGAGGTTTTGCTCATCTTTACGGTTCAGGAAAGGTTAATTATCAGAAGATAGAACTTACTTCCGCTGTTATCACAATGAACATGGACAGTAATACTGTATATGCCAGAGGTGTGAAGGATACGGCTGGGGTTGAGTCCGGTCTGCCAGTATTCAAGGATGGTGAGACTCCATACGAATCAAAGATAATGCGATATAACTTCAAGACCAAGAAAGGTTTTATAAACAGTATCGTGACACAGCAGGGAGAGGGATACGTGACAAGCCGTGACGCAAAGAAAGGTGCTGAAGACGAAATCTATATGCAGCATGGCCGATATACTACCTGTGACAATCACGAACATCCTCACTTCTATCTGCAATTGTCTATGGCAAAAGTACGCCCGAAGAAAAATGTGGTTTTCGGACCTGCCCATCTTGTGGTGGAAGATGTTCCTTTGCCTATAGCTGTTCCTTTTGGTTTTTTCCCGTTTAACAGCAGTTATTCATCAGGTTTCATCATGCCTAGCTATGGTGATGAGCTTAACCGTGGATTCTATCTTCGTGATGGCGGTTACTACTTTGCCATAAGTGACAAGATGGACTTGAAGGTTCTGGGTGAAATCTTTACAAAAGGTTCGTGGGGACTTTCTGCTGCATCCAACTATAACAAGAGATATAAGTTCAGCGGTTCGTTCAATGCAAGCTATATTGTTACCAAGACAGGTGACAAGGGAATGCCGGACTATTCCGTATCGAAAGACTTCCGTATCCAGTGGAGCCATCGTCAGGATGCCAAGGCAAGCCCTAACAGCTCGTTCTCGGCAAGTGTGAACTTTGCTACAAGTAGTTACGACCGTTCCAGCTTGAACAGTTTGTATAATCCTCAGCAGTATGCCCAGAATACCAAGGCTTCAAGTATCAGTTACTCACGCAGTTTTCCGGAAATAGGTCTTAATATCTCCGGATCGTTCAATATCACTCAGAATACACGAGATTCGTCTATTAACATGACGTTGCCTGACGTGAACATCTCATTGAACCGTATATATCCGTTCAAGCGCAAGAAATCTGCAGGTGACGAGCGTTGGTATGAAAAGATTTCATTCCAATATACAGGAGCCATGACAAACAGTGTAAACACAAAGGACAACCTTCTGTTCAAGACTCCTCTTACACAATGGAAAAACGGATTTCAGCACAAGATACCAATCTCTGCTACTTTCAATTTGTTCAAGTACATAAACATTGTTCCGTCGTTCAACTATACTGAAAGATGGTATCTTAACAAGATAAAGAGGAGTTATGACCCGACTCTGAATACTTCGGACCATATACGTAAGGATACAATAAACGGATTTAACCGTGTGTATGACTATAACATGTCCGTACAGATGAATACCAAACTTTACGGTATGTACAAGCCTCTTTTCATGAAGAGCAAGGAAATACAGGTACGTCATGTGTTTACTCCTACGGTAAGCTATACTTATACGCCGAACTTCGGAACGAAGAGATTCGGATATTATGACACATATACCTATACCGACGAAAACGGAGAGGTACGTACAGTGGAATATTCACTCTATGACGGTATGACATACGGTACTCCGGGAAAGACTATGTCGCAGAACATCTCATTCTCTGTTGACAATAACATCGAAATGAAGATGAAATCGGATCGTGATACTACCGGATACAGGAAGATAAGTCTTGTTGACCAGTTGGGAGCGTCAATGTCTTATGATGTGGCAAACAAGAGATGGAGCGATTTGAGCATGAACGTACGCTTGAAACTTACCAAGAACTATACTTTCAATATGAATGCTTCGTTCGCTACATATGCTTATGAGTTCGATAAGAATGGTAATGTCGTTGTGGGTGACCGCACAGAATGGTCGTACGGACGTTTCGGACGATTCCAGGGATATAGCGGTTCGTTCTCTTATACTCTGAATAATGACACATTCAAGAAGCTGTTCGGAAAGAAAGATGAAAAAGACGGAAAGAAGGATGGCGAGAATGACAGTGAAGATGAGAATGACGAAGAAAAGACGGAAGAACAGGAACAGAATAATTCGAATATGAGAAAGACTGAGGCTGCTTCTATCAGTCCTGACGGATATATGGCATTTAAGCTTCCTTGGAGTGTAAGTTTAAGCTATAGCTATAGCATTCGTGAAGATAATTCGGACAAAAAGAAGATAAATATCAAAACCATGAGATATCCGTATAAACTGACACATTCGCTTAATATCTCAGGTAACTTTAAGATTGGTAGCCGCTGGAATATGAATTATTCTACCGGATATGACTTTACTACAAAAGAATTGTCAATGACTACGCTTAATATAACCCGTGACCTTCACTGTTTCAATATGAGTTGCGGATTGGTGTTCGGACCTTATACTTCGTATAACTTTACTATCCGCGCCAACTCCAGCATGCTTACTGATGCCCTTAAATGGGATCAGCGAAGCAATACCGGTAGTGCGGTTACTTGGTATTAATACATTGTCACCAGTCGATGGCTGTCTTGCCGTTTTTTACAAGATAGTCATTGGCAAGGCTGAAATGGTGGTTTCCGAAGAAACCGCTGTGTGCCGACAATGGCGAAGGGTGAACGGATGTCAGGACAAGATGTTTGCTTCTGTCAATGAATGCTCCTTTCTTCTGAGCATAAGCACCCCACAGGATGAACACAAGATTGCTTTTTTCTTCTGCCAGTTTTCTGATGACTGCGTCTGTAAACTCTTCCCATCCTCTTCTCTGGTGTGAGCCGGCCTGATGCGCACGTACTGTCAGTGTAGCATTGAGCAATAGTACGCCCTGTTCTGCCCATCTGGTAAGATTGCCACTTTGTGGGATTGGTTTGCCAAGGTCATTGTTTATTTCCTTGAATATATTCACTAGTGAAGGCGGAGGTTGGATCCCGTCATTTACCGAGAAACATAATCCATGTGCCTGACCGGGACCATGATAAGGATCCTGTCCGATAATTACTACCTTTACCTTGTCAAAAGGACACAGGTTGAAAGCATTGAATATGAGTTTTCCTGGCGGATAGACGGTAGTTTCGTGATATTCTTTTCTCACGAAATCTGTCAGCCGTATAAAATAGTCTTTCGAGAATTCCGGCATTAATGCTTCCTTCCATGATTCTTCTATCTGTACGTTCATTGTTGTTTTTATATTCAGTTGTTTTATTGTATTCGCAAAGGTAATATTTTATAAATAAAAAAACAACGGAGTTCTGTTTGCCACTTAACGTGGTCACTGAACTCCGTTGGATAAATATATTTATTTTTACCTGTTTGCCTAAATAAGTGTCATGCCGTGTTCTTCACATTCTTTTCTCATGCTTTCAGGCCATATGCTGGCTTGTATTTCGCCTATATGTGCCTTTTTCAGATATAGCATACACAGACGTGACTGTCCTATACCACCGCCGATGCTCAGTGGCAGTGAGCCGTTCAGAAGTCTTTTGTGGAAATATAATTCCTTTCGGTCCTCTTTTCCTGAAAGTTCCAATTGGCGTAACAGTGCTTCCTTGTCAACGCGGATACCCATTGACGAAAGCTCTATGGCACGTCCCAGCACTTCGTTCCATACCAGAAGGTCACCGTTGAGTCCCGGCAGTCCGGTTGCCGGATCTATAGTGGAATAATCGTCATAGTCAGGGGCACGAAGGTCATGAGGCTCGCCATTGCTAAGCTTGCATCCTATACCTATAATGAATACGGCACCATATTTTTTCGTAATCAGATTTTCCCTTTCTTTAGGAGTCTTGTCTGGATACATTTGTAAAAGTTCTTCTGAATGTATGAACTGTATGTCGTGTGCAAGGAAAGATTTTATCTGCGGATACATTTCGCATATCATATATTCGGTGCGTCGCATGGCAGAGTATATTCTGGTTACTATGCTTTTCAGGAAATCTATATTCCTTTGTTCCGGTGTGATAGTCCTTTCCCAGTCCCACTGATCGACATATAATGAATGGAGGTTGCCCAATTCTTCATCTGCACGTATTGCATTCATGTCGGTATAGATACCATATCCGGGACCGATGTTATAATCGGCCAGTGTCATTCTTTTCCATTTTGCAAGTGAATGTACAACTTCTGCCTGTTGGTCGCCCAAGTCCTTGATAGGGAAAGAAACAGCGCGTTCCACTCCGTTAAGGTCATCGTTTATACCCATTCCTTTCAGTACGAATAATGGTGCGGTGACACGGCGTAGTCTGAGCTCGGACGAAAGGTTCTGTTGGAAAAATTCTTTTATTTGTTTGATGCCAAGCTCTGTCTGTTTCATGTCAAGCAGAGCCTTATAGTTGGCAGGTTTTATTAAGTAACTCATGATTTAGTGTTATTAGTTTTGTTGGCAAAGATAGGTATATTTTGTAAATATGCAATTATTATAACGAAAAAGTTATCAAAAAGTTTATATATTGAGTAAGATTATTGAATAATTGTCATTCGTAAGCGTAGGTTTTACTTCTTATTGATAGTATTTTACATGGAACTTTGTTTCCTAATTCCGATAAACTTATTATTTTTGTACCCGATTTCATAATATTAAAATAGAATGCGCCCATAGTTCAATGGATAGAATAATGGATTCCGGTTCCATCGATTGGGGTTCGACTCCCCATGGGCGTACAAACTTTTCGAGTGCGTATTACGTTGATTATACTGGATGTTTGTCAAGTATGATGAGTGTAATCCGCACTTTTTTTATAAATGTAGCTATGGAATATACTTTTGAAATTTGTGCCAATTCGGTGGAAAGTTGTCTTGCGGCCCAGGAAGGTGGAGCGCATCGTGTTGAACTCTGTGCCTCAATGCCTGAAGGAGGAACAACTCCTTCAATAGGGGAGGTCAGACTTGCCAGACGGTTGCTGGATATAAAACTGCACGTCATAATACGTCCGCGCGGGGGAGACTTTGTCTATTCTCCATTGGAGTTGGATATAATGGAAGAGGATATACGTGCTGTGAAAGCGGCGGGTGCTGATGGAGTGGTGTTCGGCTGTCTGACTCCTGAAGCTGAACTTGACATGCCTGCAATGACACGTTTGGTTAAGGCGTCTGAAGGAATGAATATTACATTCCATCGGGCATTCGATTATGTTCGCCATCCGGCTGAAGTTATGGAAAGCCTTATCGGGATGGGAGTGTCAAGAATACTTACTTCCGGTCAGCAACCTACAGCCGCCGAGGGAGCAGAGTTGCTTGCGTCGCTTGTGAAACAGTCTGCCGGCAGGATTATTATAATGCCTGGCTGCGGAGTTAATGAAGGAAATATTCGCGAACTGGCAGCTAAAACTGGGGCTTCGGAATTCCATTTCTCCGCACGTGAGAATAAGGAAAGCCGGATGCTGTATCGCAATCCGGCTCTGTCTATGGGTGGAACGGTGACGGTAGATGAGTATCTCACTCCGGTGACTACCGCTGCCCGTGTAAGAAACACAATTGATGCGCTTACAGACCGTTGATTGTTCTGATAAGCTGTTCGCCTGTTCCTATTGTGTAACCGTCAATCTGGAAGACAACGCGGTTGAATGTATCGCCGATAATGAATATTGGCAGATTGCCTCCGTTTGAGAGTTTCATGTTCTGTGAAATCTCGTTTCTTATAGCATTGTTGGTGTCTATACCGTAAACAATATTTGAAGGAAGATTTGGAAAATCGGTTGGAGAGAATTTTCTGTAAGACTTTTCGTCAGGGAATAACAGTATCATTTTGCGTCCCCATTTTTCAAATTCTTCCTTTTTGATTTCTATATCTTTCAGCGCGTGGTTTGTAGGTTCCTGACCAGTACCCAATATGCCGACAACGAAATATCCTCTTCCTGTGGTAGAGAGTATGGATGTTTCTGTTTTTGTGGTGATATCGGTGTATTTCAGTTCGGAGTTGAAATTGCCGATAACTCTTATTTCTTCAGCATTGTCGCGCATGGTCAGTTCTATTTTTGTTTCTTTATCTTTTTCTACAGTGAAGAATGAAACATTACTCATGACACTTCCGTTTGCCAGACGGCTGCCGGTAGTGAGCATATAGTATCCTTCTTCAATTTTAAGACCGTTTTTCAGCAATGAACTCCATGTTGCATTTTCAGGATAGTTCAGCAGTTTGAAACTGCCTTCCTCATATTTTGATATTGTGAAGTGGGTATAATATTTTGGATCGTTCAGTCTCGGGATAGGCTTATATGTAGCTATCAGTGTTCCTTCTGGAGTTTTTGAAGTTTCTGATATTTCGAAATCAACCTGATGAGTTTTGTCATTGTCGGTATAATAGATATTTCCTGTTACGGCGTCTTTCCATGCCGGTATGCTGAGGCTTCTGGCAGCTGCCACAAAGAATATTTCGCGTGATTGGGAATCTACAATCCTGCATCTCCATGTTCCTATAGGTGATGTAGGAGCACCGCCTTTGTTCAGGTCATTTCTTACGGTAATGCTGTCCGAGCACCATTTTACAAGAGTTTGAGGATTTGATGTGAATTCAGATTTCAGACTTTCCGGAATTTCTTTCTGCAGGAATGAACGGTAGGGGGTGAGAAGTTCATTATCTACACGCGGACAAAGCACATATTCCGCACTGGCGTCGTTCGGAGTATTGTAGAGGTGGTCTTCAAGAACGCTGCATGGTGTATCTCTCAAGTCTTTGTCGGTGATGTTCTTTAATAACTCTATCCCTTTTTTGTACATTTCGTTTTTTGAAGAATTACTCAGGAATTCCATGATTTCAGCATAATTACCTCTTGACTTTATGATAAATCCTTCTATATCTTCGTTTTTCAGACTGTTTTCTTTGGCGAACTTATCAATGCTCTCCCTATTTGGGAATGTAGCTATATAGGCATTTCTGATGGAATCTTCATGATGTAGTCTTATATCATTCTCGTTGCGTTGTTCTTCTGTTACGGACGGTAGTTTGGTATTCTCTGCAGGAGGCACTATATCCATATTTTCACAATAGGCATCATTTACATTGTGTCCCAGAATGATTTCTACTGTCTTTTCTTTTCCGAATGATACTTTTCTAAAACCGAACTTATCACCATTAGAAACATATACCATCATGTCGCCAAGACCGGCTGATAGTGAAACCTGTCCCTGTGCATTGCTTTTCTGCTTATATACAGTGAAGAATTCTGCATAGTTGTATAGTTTGAACTCTACGTTCGCTCCTTCTACAGCATTTCCTTTCTCGTCTTTTACTGTAACGGTGACAGACGATTTGTATGCATAATTTTCTATGATGTTTATTTCTGTATAGTTGGCAGTCTGAATCATCTTTTCTTCTTTTCCGCTGTACGATCCGAATACTTTTGTGTGCATAAGCATTCCTCTGCTTGCGGGCGAGTTGAACCATCCCAGGTTAAGTACAGGTTCCGGTTCGCATGCTCCGAGAAAACACCATTTGCCGTCCACCCATGCTTCTACCCATGCATGGTTGTCGTCTGTGTGTGCCCAACGGGGTGTATATACCTGGCGTGCCGGGATGCCTATGGCACGGAGTGCTGCGACAAGTAGTGTAGATTCTTCACCGCATCTTCCGTAGGCTGTCTTTATTGTAGCCAGTGGAGAACTTGTACGGCTGTCGGATGGAGTATAAGTGGCTTTTTCATGACACCAGTGGTTGGTTTCGAGTACGGCGTCATGCATTGACAGATTTTTTACTCTTGGCCATAATTCGTTCTGAAAATATGCTCTCGAATTGTCAAGATTTTCGTTGTTTACTCTTATGGGTAGTACAAAATGTCTGAAGATATCTTCGGGGATACTCTTTCCCCATGATGAGGCTTCTCTTGTCTTGAATGAAAGACGGATATTTTCAAGGAAGAAATCACCGGAATTGTCTGCTATGTCGCTTAGTGGCATATAGGCATAAAGAAACTGTAATGCTTCTTTTTCTTGGGCAGTCATTTCTGTATTGAATATTTCGAACAGATTTCCGTTTTTCAGTATTGTCTTTTTTTCTGCAAAGTCGTTTTCTACCTTTAATCTGTAGTCCGAATCGTTTATGAAATGTTTTTCATTGTGGCAACCTGTCAGCAGACATGCTGAAGCAAGGCTTAGCGAAAAGAATAGATGTCTTAACATAATTGTGTTTTTGTTAGTTGATTTCTTGGTAAAGATATAACATTTACAGTAATTTATTTCATAAAAACAAAAAATCCTGCAAAGAGAAAGCTTTGCAGGATTTTATATTGGAATTAATATTGTTTTTATAGAGGCTTGTACTCAACGAATGCTTCCATTGCTTCGTAACATGCCAGTCCCAATCCGTCGTAAAGAGATGCAGTTCCGCGGTTACGGTCTTCACTTCTTTGCCAGAACAGACGTTCGTCGTTGCCAAGGAATGGAGCACTTTCCATCTGTGACTGGTGTTTTAGGATTGAGTTACGTTTTGCACGCAATTCTTCAGGACTCAGAGGAACAGCCATTTCGATGTTCTCTATTTCCCATTCTGCCCATGCTCCACGATACATCCATATTCTGCAGTCTTTAAGCCATTCGGCTCCGGCATTCTTTTCTTCGTCGATAGCTGCAAATACGGCATCAGTACATACCCTGTGAGTTCCATGAGGGTCGGCCAAATCGCCTGCCACATAAATCTGATGAGGTTTTACTTCTCTAAGAAGGTTAAGTACTATTTCAATGTCAGGAAGGCTGATAGGGTTCTTTTCAATCTTACCGGTTTCGTAGAATGGAAGGTCGAGGAAGTGACATCTTGACAAAGGAATATTGTTGTATGTACATGCTGTACGTGCTTCACCTCTACGAATGAGTCCCTTGATGGTAAGAATGTCTCTTGAGTCCATGTCGCCTTCTTTCTTTTCGGCAAAGAACTTCTTTATTTCGGCGTACTTGTCGCTGATAGTCTGGTTCTGGTTGTCGTCGAACAACTGATTGAAACCATTGATGAAGTGCATGAATCTTACAACTTCTTCATCGCCTACGGCAATATTTCCTGAAGTCTGGTATGCTACGTGTACTTCATGTCCCTGCTGAACAAGTCGTCTCAGTGTTCCACCCATTGAAATGACATCGTCGTCAGGGTGTGGAGAGAATACGATAACTCTTTTAGGGAATGGTTTTGCTCTTTCAGGACGGTAAGTGTCGTCAGCGTTAGGCTTTCCGCCCGGCCATCCTGTGATAGTGTGCTGAAGGTCGTTGAATACCTTGATGTTTACATTGTATGCAGAACCGTAAAGAGCAAGAAGTTCACTCAGACCATTGTCATTGTAATCCTTGTTGGTCAGTTTCAGGATAGGTTTGCCTAATGTCTGGCACAACCAAACAATAGCGCTTCTGATAAGCTTGTTATTCCATTCGCAGTTTGTAACCAGCCAAGGGCGTTGTATTCTTGTCAGATAAGCTGCGGCAGCAAGGTCTGTGCATACCACTGCGTTAGTGTGCATCTGAAGGTATGATGCCGGCAGTGTGTCTGTAATCTTTTCTTCTACAGTCTTGCGTATGATTTCTGCTTTGTCTTCACCCCATGCTAGCAGGAATACTTTTCTTGCACCAAGAATGGTTTTGATACCCATTGTAATGGAACAAGGAGGAAGATTGTCAACACCAAGGTTGTGAGCTGCTTCCGAACGTGAAGTACTGTCAAGCAATATCAGGCGTGTAGATGAGCTGGCCTGCGAGCCAGGTTCGTTCATACCTATGATTCCTTTTCTTCCTATTCCTAGAATAGCAATATCTATACCTCCGAATGTCTGTATTCTTTGTTCGTATAGTCTGCAATGGTCGATGATTGCATCCTGAGGAATGCTGCCTTCCATTGTGAAGATGTTCTGTCTGTCGATGTCAACCTGCGAGATGAACTGCTTCATCAGATGGCTGAAAGTACTTCCGGCACCTTCGTTTATAGGATAGAATTCATACAGATTGAACAAGATGACATTTCTGAAGCTTACGCCTTCGTCTTTATGACGGCGAATCAGCTCTGTGAACAATGGGCGTAGTGATGATCCTGTACCTAATGCTATTGTACAGAACTTTCCTTCACGCTGTCTGTCCTGTATCTTTGCTATTATTTCATCTGCAATATGCTGTGTTCCTTCGTCCATTGATTCGAAAATGTTGGTTGTAATCTTTTCGAATCTTGTGATTACCGAACGTTCAACAGCATTTTCAGGCTTATAATAACGTGTTGATACGTTATTCAGCGAGATTTGCGATGTAAGATTAGTTCGCATAGTTTCTCCTTTTTTGTTAGGTTAATGAATTTTTTTTAGGTCACTCTGTTAATATAACAAAGATAAACCCAAAAAAGTTGACAAGGTTTGTCATCAGGATAAGAAACATTGTAACAGAGGCCTTGTCAGCTTTATATTTTTCAGTTGCTCTTTCGAAGTTTATCCAAATCAATTAAAGATTGTCTTTTTCAATATCTTTGAAGTATTTGTAAGTACCTACTTTAAGTTCGTCTGTAGCAGCTTCGTCGCATACGATGATACCGTGCTGGTGCATCTGCAAAGCACTGATAGTCCACATCTGTGTGATACCGCCTTCTACTGCATGCTGCAATGCGCGTGCCTTGTTGTGGCCGTTACAGATAATCAATACTTCTTTTGCTGAAAGAACTGTTCCTACACCTACAGTAAGAGCTGTCTTAGGAACTTTGTTTACATCATTGTCGAAGAAACGTGAGTTTGCGATGATAGTATCTGTAGTAAGAGTCTTTACGCGTGTACGTGATGTAAGTGATGAACCCGGTTCGTTGAATGCAATGTGTCCGTCAGGACCGATACCGCCAAGGAACAAATCTATACCACCGAATTTTTCGATTTCCTTTTCGTAGTTGGCACATTCAGCTTCAAGGTCAGCTGCGTTACCGTTCAGTATATGTATATTCTCTTTACAGATGTCTATATGATTGAAGAAGTTATTGAACATGAAAGAGTGATAGCTTTCAGGGTGTGATTCAGGAAGGCCTACGTATTCGTCCATGTTGAATGTAACGACGTTCTTGAATGATACCTTACCCTGTTTGTTCAGTTCAATCAGGGCTTTGTACATTCCAAGTGGAGATGAACCTGTAGGAAGACCCAAAACGAAAGGTTTTTCTTTTGTAGGATTAGCTGCATTGATTTTTTTTGCAACATAGTTTGCAGCCCAATTAGAGATTGACTGATAATCTGGTTCGATAATTACTCTCATGATTTTTTTGGTTTTATTAGTTTATAAATTTAGTTAACTATATTCTTGTAATGAAAATATTTTGATAACTATGCAAAGATACCTATCATAAATTAGAAAGGCAAATAAAAAAAAAGATTTTTTATTGGTGTGATATTAAAAAAAACTATTATTTTTGTAGCATATACTATAAAAACTATAAATATGGGACAGAGGCTATTGGATGAAATTAAGAAAGGAACTAAGAGTGCTACGATGAAACGTCGTATTATCACTCACTTTATATACAATGGTGATGCTACAATAACCGACCTTTCTAAAGATATGGATTTAAGTATTCCTACTATTACAAAACTGATAGATGAAATGTGCGAGGACGGGTATGTAGATGATAATGGTAAGTTGGAAACAAATGGTGGGCGACATCCTAATTTATATGGTCTGAATCCCGATGCAGGCTATTTCCTGGGGGTAGAAGCAGCACAGACTTATTTGAGCTTCTGCGTGGTTAATTTTAGAGGTGAAATCGTTGATTTTAAGACCAAAATACCTTTCAAACGCGAAAATACTGTTGAATGTCTGGATAAAATGTGTGACGAAATTTTGTTGTACATAGATTCGTTACCTTACAAGAAAGAAAAATATCTCAATGTTTGTTTGGGATTGCACGGACGAGTAAATCCTGTGACAGGATGTAGCTATGGAACATTCAATTTTGCACAGACACCAATCAGCGAAATGATTACCGACAGGATTGGAATCAATGCCTGTGTTGATAATGACAGTAGGACTACTGCTTATGGTGAGTATATGTTACATTCTGTAAAATGCCCGAAGAACCTTATTTTCATTAATATAAGTTGGGGATTGGGAATGGGTATAATAATCGACGGAAAATTATACAATGGAATGTCAGGATTTGCCGGAGAGTTTGGACATAACTTCGGATATGACAATCAGCAGATATGTCATTGTGGAAAGAAGGGATGTATAGAAACGGAAGTTTCCTGCTCTGCTTTATATAGAAAATTTATCGAAAGACTTAAAAATGGAGAAAGCTCCGTAATATTGAAGGAAAAGTCTATAGAAGAAATTGAGCTTGACGATATTTTCAATGCTGTTGACAGAGAGGATGTTCTTGCTATTGAACTCGTAGAAGAGATAGGACAAAAGCTTGGTCGTCATATAGGTGGATTGATTAATATATTCAATCCCGAACAGGTTATTATCGGCGGTGATTTGTCAAGGGTAGGAGATTATCTTCTTCATCCGGTTATTTCTGCAATCAGAAAACATACTTTGAATATGATGTATCGTGATTCGGATATCGTATTGTCCGAATTGAAAGAAAAGGCAAATGCTGTTGGAGCCGCTTTATTGTCAAGAAGTAATCTTTTTGTAATATAATTAATATTGTTATCTTTGATATTTAAGGTGAAAGCTGTCAGGTATATATGACTACTTGACAGCTTTTCTTTTATAGGTTTATTTCTTTTCTAAGATTATCCCATTTTTCAGAAAGTTCCTGCATGGAACCGAACAGAAGGTTTGCGCCTTCATCTAGCAGTGCTGAGTCTGGTAACGGTCCTGTATTTACAGCTATTGTAAATATACCTGCTGCAACTCCTGCTTTTACCCCTAGTGGTGCATTTTCTACTACAACAGCTTCGTTTGGTGCAATTCCTGCTTTTTTCAATCCCATAAGATATGGCTCAGGATTTGGTTTGCCGTATTTAACGTCGAATGCAGTAACCATGAATTCTTTTTGGAATATTCCGGGGAAATGATGGTTCAGATTGTCTATCAGTGACAGTTGTCCTGATCCTGTGACCAACACGGGCTGAAGTCCGGATTCTTTGATATTACGGAGTAAAGTATAGGCTCCCGGCATAGGTTCAGCCTTTGGGAGAGTGTTGAAAATATCACTTTTGGTTTGGTATATTTTCTTTATTTCTTCTTCATCTGCGTTGCAGCCTCTTTCGCGCATGCAGACTATATTAATAGTACTTGCTCCGGTGCGTCCCTCGTGCATGTATGCTTCTTCTTCGCTAAGATTCATACCATACATAGACATGGCTTTGTTCCATGCTTTTGCATGATTCTTCATTGAATCGAACAAAACACCGTCCATATCAAACAGGACGGCTTTTAGATTTATCTTGCTATGTCCTTTTTCCTTCAAATAGTTTTGTATTGCTTGTTCAAACATTACCTGTGCTTTATATCATTTAAAGGCACGTATTACAGCGATGCCGTAGTACGTGCCTTGTTATTTCTGTAAGTTTATGAATCTTTATTTTTTCAGACGAGCCTGAATAGCTTCTGATTCTTTTTCGTAACCAGGTTTGTTGAGCAGAGCAAACATGTTTTTCTTGTATGCTTCAACTCCAGGCTGGTTGAATGGGTTTACTTCGAGGATATATCCGCTGATACCACAAGCTTTTTCGAAGAAGTAAATCAACTGTCCGATGTAGTATTCGTTCAATGCAGGAACAGATACTCTCATGTTTGGAACACCACCGTCAACGTGTGCCAACTGAGTACCAAGTTCAGCCATCTTGTTTACTTCGTCAACTCTCTTGCCTGCAAGGAAGTTAAGTCCGTCAAGGTTCTGTTCGTCTGTAGGAACACGCAATTCGTGGTTAGGAGTTTCTATAGATACTACTGTTTCGAAGATAGTACGTTCGCCTTCCTGAATCCACTGACCCATTGAGTGAAGGTCTGTAGAGAAGTCAACTGAACTTGGGTAGATACCTTTACCGTCCTTACCTTCAGATTCGCCGTAAAGCTGTTTCCACCATTCGTTGAAGTAATGTAGTTTTGGCTGGAAGTTAACCAAAATTTCAATCTTCTTGCCGTTGCGGTAGAGCTCGTTACGAGTTGCAGCATAAAGGGCAGCAGGGTTTTCGTACATATTTTCGTTAGCACAAACTTCTTCCATTTTGCGTGCACCTTCAACTAGCTTTTCGATGTCGATGCCTGCTACTGCGATAGGAAGCAAACCTACCGGAGTAAGAACAGAGAAACGTCCGCCTACGTTGTCAGGGATGATGAATGATTTGTAGCCTTCGTTGTCGGCTGTTACACGTGCAGCACCTTTCTTTGCGTCTGTAACGGCTACGATAACCTTGCGTGCCATTTCCTTGCCGCGCTGGTCTTCGCATTGCTTTTTAAGAAGACGGAAAGCAAGAGCAGTTTCTGTTGTAGTACCTGATTTTGATATGTTGATTACACCGAATTTCTTGTCTTTCAAGAAGCTTGTCAGTTCATAAAGATAGTCTTCGCCGATGTTGTGTCCTGCGAAAACGATAGTAGGTTCGCCCGCTTTCTTTTCTTTCAACCACTGGAAGCTGTCAGACATAGCTTCGATAACGGCACGTGCACCAAGATAGCTACCACCGATACCTGCAACAACCACTACTTCGCAGTTTTCACGAAGAACAGCTGCTGTAGCTTTGATGTCTTCGATATGTTCTTTTGTTATAGAAGATGGAAGGTGAAGCCAGCCCAGGAAGTCGTTTCCAAGTCCTGTACCTTTTTCAAGAGTTTCCATATAAGTCTTAACCAATGGCTCGTAAGAAGCCAATTTGCCTTCTGCCATGAAGCTGGCAGAATTTTCGATGTTTAATTTAATATTTTCCATATTCAAAAGTTTATCTGAATGAGTCTGTTAAAAGCTTTATTTCTATCATAGGATTTATGCGTTCGTACAATATGTTATAGACAGCATCAACTATAGGCATATTAACGTGTAAATGTTTGTTCAGTTCCTTGATACATTTTGTTCCGTAATAACCTTCGGCAATCATTTCCATTTCTATCTGTGCACTTTTCACAGAGTATCCTTTTCCTATCATCGTACCGAAAACACGGTTGCGGCTGAAATTGGAATAGCTTGTCACCAGCAAGTCGCCAAGATAGGCAGAATCGTTGGTGCATCTGTCCACTGGATGTACTGTATTCAGGAAACGGTTCATTTCTTGAATAGCGTTGGAAATTAGTACCGCCTGGAAATTGTCTCCGTATTTCAGACCGCTGCATATACCTGCTGCAATAGCATAAACGTTTTTCAATACTGAAGCATATTCAATACCAGCCACATCGGTATTTACTGAAGTTTTAATGTAATGACCTGCCAGTTGTTGTGCAAAGATTTTTGCCTTTTCAATGTCCTTACAGCCAACGGTAAGGTAAGAAAGGCGTTCAAGTGCCACTTCCTCTGCATGGCACGGACCTGCCAATACGGCAATGTTTTCTTCAGGAACATCATATACCTTATTAAAATAGTCAGAAACAATAAGATTCTCGTCAGGAACGATACCTTTTATGGCTGTTACTATGAATTTGTCCTTGATTTTTGTTTTCAGTTTCTTTAGATGACTTTTAAGGTAAGGTGATGGAGTAACGAAAATCAGTGTGTCTGATTCTCTTACTACCTTATTTATATCTGATGAAAAGTTGATATTCTTTACGTTGAAGCGTACACTGGTCAGATAAGCCGGATTATGCCCGAGACGTTTGAAATCTTCTATTCTGTCGTCCCTACGCATATACCAGTTTATTGATTCGGCTTGGGTAAGAATAATCTTTGCGATAGCTGTGGCCCAGCTACCTCCTCCCATAATAGCTATTTTACCAGGGAATTTCACTTTGGTAATTGTTTTATTGGTTTTTTAAGTCATAAAGTCTTTAAGTTTGTAAGTCCTGAACCAAATCAGATACTTACAAACTTAAAAACCTAAATACTTATTTTATATTCTGTATCCAATTGCTGACTTCGTCAACTGTAGGATTCTTAAGCTCAAGTTTATACTTCTTGTTTACTCCGCAGATGTCCATGTGAAGTTTCTGAGGATTTACGTCCTTCATGTCGGCTACCATGTTGTATCCGGCTTTCTGGATCAGTGCTACCCATTCTTCCGGAACACCTATTTCCATGAATTTAGCAGGAGCATCCTTTGGTATCACCTTTTCAGGTCTCATCTGAGGGAAGAACAATACTTCCTGAATTGTACTCTGACCTGTCATAAGCATTACAAGACGGTCCATACCGATACCCATACCTGATGTAGGAGGCATACCGTATTCAAGTGCGCGAACGAAGTCTTTGTCGATAATCATAGCTTCGTCGTCTCCCTTTTCGCTAAGTCTCATCTGCTCTTCGAAACGTTCAAGCTGGTCGATAGGGTCGTTAAGCTCTGAGTAAGCGTTACACAATTCCTTACCGTTAACCATAAGTTCGAAACGTTCTGTCAAGTCAGGATTGCTGCGGTGACGCTTAGTAAGCGGAGACATTTCGATAGGGTAGTCAGTGATGAATGTAGGCTGTATGTAGTTGCCTTCGCAGAATTCGCCGAAGATTTCGTCGATAAGCTTGCCTTTACCCATAGTATCGTCAATTTCCATATTGAGCTTCTTGCAAACTTCACGAATCTGGTCTTCGTTCATACCTGTAAGGTCATAGCCTGTGAATTCCTTGATAGAATCAAGCATAGTCACACGCTTGAATGGAGCCTTGAAGTTGATGATATTGTCGCCCACCTTCACTTCTGTAGTACCGTTTACGTCAAGACAGATCTTTTCAATCATGTTTTCAGTAAATTTCATCATCCAGTTGTAGTCCTTGTATGCTACATATATTTCCATACAAGTGAATTCCGGATTGTGTGTGCGGTCCATACCTTCGTTACGGAAGTTCTTACCGATTTCATATACACCTTCGAAACCACCCACGATAAGACGTTTCAGGTATAGCTCGCTGGCGATACGCATGTACAAAGGAATGTCAAGCGCATTGTGGTGAGTGATGAACGGACGTGCAGCCGCACCACCTGCGATAGCTTGAAGAATAGGAGTTTCAACTTCGATATAGCCTTTAGAGTTGAAGTATTCGCGCATTGAATTATATACTTTGTTGCGCTTGAGGAATATGTCTTTCACTCCGTCGTTTACCACGAGGTCAACATAACGCTGGCGGTAACGGAGTTCAGGATCTTCGAACTTGTCGTAAGCCACTCCATCTTTATATTTTACGATAGGAAGCGGTTTGATTGATTTAGATAGAACTGTAAGTTTCTTTGCGTGGATTGAGATTTCACCCATCTGAGTGCGGAATACGAAACCTTCGATACCGACAAAGTCGCCCAAATCAAGTAAACGTTTGAAAACTACATTGTATAAATCCTTATTTTCATCAGGACAGATGTCATCGCGAGTGATATAAACCTGAATACGGCCTTTGGAATCTTGTAATTCAATGAAAGAAGCTTTACCCATTACACGGCGTGACATAATACGTCCGGCTACAGAAACCATGCGAGGTTCTGCCTCATCGTCTTTGAATTCATCTTTTATATCAGTAGAAAATGCGTTTGTTACATACTCTGCTGCAGGATACGGGTCTATGCCCATAGCTCTCATCTCATTCAGACTGTTGCGTCTGATAATTTCCTGTTCACTTAGTTCTAATACGTTCATTTCTTATATATTAACTATATTTTGGTACAAAAATAAGAAACATTTCGGAATATATTAATATATGTATGATACTTTTTGCTTAAATAACCCTATGTGTGTCTCTTTTGAAATCTTTTTTATTGTGCCAAATGTCCTCTTCTGCTATCAAAAGTATTCAAATGTTTGCAAATGTCAAATAAAATGTCGTAATTTTTTGTGAGTTATCATTAAATTGTTACCTTTGGGCTCTTCTAAATGTGAAAAGCATGAAAATAGTTATTTTACAAACGGATATTGTTTGGGCCAATCCTTCGGCCAACATCGAAAAAGCAGACGAAATTATAAACAGATATGAAGGTGTTGATATTTTCGTATTGCCTGAAATGTTTTCTACCGGTTTTTGTACTAATCCGGAAGGTATTGCGGAAAAATCCGATTCCAAAACCTTAGAGTGGATGAAACATACGGCGCAGCGCAAGAAATGTGCTATTGCCGGCAGTATAGCGTTGGAGGAAAAAGGTCAGTATTATAACAGATTCTATTTTGTACATCCAGGAGGAACAGTGGAATGGTATGACAAGAAACATTTGTTTACTTACGGTGGAGAACACAAGCACTTTACAGCCGGAACACGACGTGTTATAGTCAATTATAAGGATGTAAGGATCTTGCTGCAAATTTGTTATGACCTGCGTTTCCCTGTATGGAGTCGTAATAGGAATGATTATGATATTGCTTTCTATGTTGCAAGTTGGCCTACTCCACGTGTAGAAGCCTGGAAGATGCTTCTCAAGGCGAGAGCCATAGAAAACCAGTGTTATGTAGTGGGGGTTAATAGAGTAGGTAAAGATCCGAACTGCGATTACATAGGAGGAAGTGCCGTAATTGATCCATACGGAAAAATAATCGAAGCTTGTGAAGACGGCAAGGCTTGCGAGGCTGTTGTAGAAATAGATATGTCGGAATTGGAAGCATTCCGCAAGAAATTCCCGGTATTGAACGATGCCGATCCTTTTGAAATAGTATAACTCGAAATATGGAAAACAATAAGAAATTATTACTCTTGGGCGACCAGGCTATAGCTTTGGGAGCCATTCATGCAGGTATCTCCGGAGTATATGCTTATCCGGGTACGCCTTCTACAGAAATAACAGAATATATACAGGAACATCCTTTGGCAAAAGAACGGAAATTACACAGCAGCTGGTGTACTAACGAAAAGACCGCTATGGAAGCAGCTCTTGGAGTAAGTTATGTCGGCAAGCGTGCTTTGGTGTGTATGAAGCACGTAGGTATGAATGTATGTGCCGATGCTTTTGTCAATTCCGGTATGACAGGGACAAATGGGGGAGTAGTGGTAGTAGCTGCTGATGATCCTTCAATGCATTCGTCGCAGAATGAGCAGGATTCAAGATTCTACGGCAAGTTTGCCATGATTCCTATCCTTGAACCTTCGTCACAGCAGGAGGCATACGATATGATGCAGTATGCTTTTGAAATGTCAGAGCGTGAGGGAACTCCTGTACTTATGAGAATTACCACACGCATGGCACATTCGCGTGCCAATGTAGCTGTTAAAGATGAGGCTTCCGAGGTAACTTCTACAGGTAGAGCTTCTTCTCCTGCCAATTGGGTCCTTTTGCCGGCTAATGCACGTCGTCGCAATAAGGAAGTAATTGGACTTCAGCCAGTGTTGCGCCAACTTTCTGAAGAGTCACCTTTCAATAAAGCGGAGAACATATCTTCCGAAAAGGCTGATTTGGGAATTGTGGCTTGCGGTATTGGATATAATTATGTAATGGAAAATTACCCTGACGGATGTCCTTATCCGGTTGTCAAGGTATCACAATATCCTCTTCCTACAGATAAGATAATAGCTTTGGCAAATTCATGTAAGGAAATATTGGTGGTTGAAGACGGACAGCCTTTCGTGGAAGAACAGCTTCGAGGTGTATTGCCTTCGCAGTATGTGGTTAAAGGACGATTGAGCGGAGCATTGCCTCGCACAGGTGAACTCAATCCTGATTATGTAAAATCCGGATTAGGTATGGATGACACAGAAGTATATCCTTCGGCTCAGAATGTAGTTCCACGTCCGCCTGCACTTTGTAACGGATGCGGACATCGTGATGTGTATGACGCTCTGAATAAAGTGGCTGCCGAGTATGCCGATACAAAAATTTTCGGTGATATAGGTTGTTACACTTTAGGAGCACTTCCTCCTTTCCGTGCTTTGCACAGCTGTGTAGATATGGGTGCTTCTATCACCATGGCTAAAGGTGCAGCCGATGCAGGTCAGTTCCCTTCAATAGCCATTATCGGCGATTCTACTTTCACTCATTCCGGTATGACAGGACTTCTTGATGCTGTGAATGATAAGTCTAATATCGTTGTAGTAATTTCTGACAATCTAACCACTGCCATGACAGGCGGTCAGGATTCAGCAGGAACAAACAAGTTCGAGGCTATCTGCCTTGGTCTTGGGGTTGAGCCGGAACATGTGCGTGTAGTAGTGCCGCTGCCTAAGAACATGGACGAAATTACACGTATTATACGTGAAGAGATTGAGTATAACGGTGTATCAGTGATTATCCCACGTAGAGAATGTATGCAGACACTGAACCGTAAGTTGAAACAGAAAAGAGCCGAAAAACAATGAAAACAGATATAATTCTTTCCGGTGTGGGAGGACAAGGTATCCTCTCCATCGCAACCATAATAGGCGAGGCTGCCACACGCAGCGGACTTAATCTGAAACAGGCTGAGGTTCACGGTATGAGCCAGCGCGGCGGTGATGTTCAGTCAAACCTCCGTCTGTCGGACAAACCTATAGCTTCCGACCTTATTCCTCTTGGAGGAGCAGATATGATTATTTCTCTTGAACCGATGGAAGCTTTGCGTTATCTGCCATATCTTGCCAAGGACGGATGGATTATAACATCTTCCACTCCGTTCAAGAATATTCCGAATTATCCGGATGTTGATGCTGTAATGGCAGAGCTTAATTCTCTTCCAAATGTGGTTTCGCTTGATATTGATGCTATAGCCAAGGAAAACAATATGCCTAAATGCGGAAACGTGATTCTCTTAGGTGCGGCAGCTGCCTGTTTTAAGATTTTGGACAAGAAAACTCTTTATGACAGTATA
Source organism: Bacteroides cellulolyticus (assembly GCF_025567135.1). Lineage (NCBI taxonomy): Bacteria > Pseudomonadati > Bacteroidota > Bacteroidia > Bacteroidales > Bacteroidaceae > Bacteroides > Bacteroides cellulolyticus. Next base: position 109,449 of record NZ_JAOQJJ010000006.1, on the reverse strand, counting down.
GAACGAATTTTCGGATCCAAGGGTGAGGCTGTAGTAGAAATGAACCATCGTGCTTTTAATATAGGTTATGAGGCTGCAGCTTCCAAATGAATAATTTAAGACAAAAACTATTATGAGTAAAGTCTTCAGTAAAGAATTAGTAGAGCAGGTGGTAAAAGAGATGAAGGTTGCCGACCTACGCAATGCTACTATAGGCGATGTTCTGCTTGTGGCATCACGTTTGGAGCAGCTTACAGGCATACCTTTCATCCGTATGGACCAGGGTTCTCCGGGGCTGCCTGCCAACAAAATAGGAATTGAAGCCGAAAAGGCTGCCCTCGACAAAGGATTGGGGGCACAGTATCCCGCTGCAGCCGGAGTTCAGGAACTCAAGGATGCGGCATCTCGTTTCGTAAGGGCATTCATAAATATTGACATTTCCCCGCATGCATGTCTGCCAACTACAGGTTCTGTGGCTGCATCGTTCGGAGCATTCATAGCATGTACACAGCGCATTCCTGGAAAGGACAAGGTTCTGTTCATAGATCCAGGTTTTCCTATCCAGAAATCGCAGTTGCGTATTCTCGGTATCAAATGGAAACTTTTTGATATATATAATTACCGTGGTGAGGCTCTTCGTGCTAAACTGGAAAGCATGATGGTTGACGGAGATATAGCCGCGATAGTATATTCCAATCCGAATAATCCTGCATGGTTCTGTCTGGATGAGGATGAACTGAAGATAATAGGCGAACTTGCCACTAAGTATGATACAATAGTGATGGAAGACCAGGCATATTTCTGTATGGACTTCCGCAGTCCGTTCGGTCGTCCGTATCAGGAGCCGTACGTGCCTACAGTAGCAAGATATACCGACAATTATATCCTTATGCTTTCTGCTTCGAAAATCTTCAGTTATGCCGGTCAGCGTATTGCATTGGCATGTATTTCTGACAAGCTTTTCGACAAACAGTATCCTGCACTTGCAGAGAGATATGAGGACTCTGGAATATTCGGGCCTACATTCATTGCATCCATCATGTATATGATAACTTCCGGATGTACTGCCACAACACAGTATGCCATGGCGGAAATGCTGAATAAATCCGTTGAAGGAGTGATAGACTTCGTAGAGGATACACGTGAGTATGAACGTCGCGCACGCAGAATGAAACAGATATTTACCGACAACGGATTCAGTATTGTTTACGATTATGATGTACACCAAAAGGTTGGTGACGGTTTCTTCTTCACTTTGGGGTATCCAGGCATGACAGGAGGAGAGTTGCTCGAGGAACTTATGTATTATGGAGTCAGCAGTATTTCACTTTCCACAACAGGAAGCGATCAGCAGGGAGTACGTGCATGCACATCTCGCATGAGGGAAGAACTTTATCCTGTTCTTGAAGAACGAATGAAAGCCTTTAAGGCAGACCATCCTATATAATTACATTTGCAAATATAACATTAACGATTAAAGATAATACCCATGTTTTGGAATGAGAATAAGGAATGTATGCCTCGCGAACAGATGCGCGAGCTGCAGGGGAAAAGACTTCAGAAACTGGTGACATATGTTTATCATAATGTCCCGTTCTACAGAAAGAAAATGCAGGAGATGGACTTGTCTCCCGATGATATCCGTAGTATTGACGATATAGTGAAACTTCCTTTCACTACCAAACAGGACTTGCGTGATAACTATCCGTATGGATTGCAGGCTGCACCCGCATCGGAGATAGTACGTGTACACGCGTCTTCAGGTACAACAGGTAATCCTACTATTGTGGGATATACGCGTAAAGACCTTGCTATTTGGTCGGAAGTGATGTCACGCTGTCTCACGGCATACGGAGTTACTCGTGATGATACATTCTCGGTTAGTTACGGTTACGGACTCTTCACCGGTGGTTTGGGAGCACACTACGGGGTGGAAAATCTTGGAGCAACGGTTATACCTGCATCTACAGGTAACACAGAAAAACACATCCGTCTTATCCGCGATCTGAAGATTACCGGTATAGCATGTACACCATCGTATGCCATGTATCTGTCAGAAGTGATGGAGAAGATGGGGCTTACCAAGAATGATCTTGGTCTTCGTATCGGTGCTTTCGGTGCAGAACCGTGGACAGAAAATATGCGTAAGGAAATAGAAGAACGTCTCGGACTGAAAGGTTACAATATCTATGGTCTGAGCGAAATAATGGGACCTGGTGTATCATACGAGTGTCAGGAGCAGAACGGATCGCATATCAACGAAGACCATTTCTTCCCGGAGATAATCGACCCTAACACACTTCAGCCATTGCCTTACGGACAGCAGGGTGAACTCGTCTTTACTACACTTACCAAAGAAGGAATGCCATTGCTCCGTTACCGCACTAAAGACCTGACATCTCTTATTGACACTCCGTGTCCGTGCGGACGTACATCAGTGCGTATGACTCCTATCATGGGACGAAGTGATGATATGCTCATTATCCGCGGTATCAATGTGTTCCCTTCACAGGTGGAAAGTGTCATCCTCGAGATGAAGGAATTCGAACCTCAGTATATGTTGATAGTTGACCGCAAAGGCAATCTTGATACTCTGGAAATACAGGTTGAAGTGCGTCGCGATTTCTTCAGCGATGATATAGGAGCAATGCTTGCCTTGAAGAAATCACTTGCCGACAAACTGAAGAGTGTACTTTCTATCAGTGCCGATGTCAAGTTGGTTGAACCTAACAGCATAGCCCGCAGTCAGGGAAAATCGAAGAGGGTGATAGATAACCGTAAGTTGGTGTGAGACGCTCTTAATTTTTAATTTTTCATTTTTAATTAAAGTAACATGACTATAAAGCAATTATCTGTATTCCTGGAAAACAAGACAGGAAGAATAAACGATGTAGTCCGCACATTGGGACAGAACGGCATAAACATGCATGCCTTCAGTATGGCAGAGACAACAGATTTCGGAATTCTACGCCTTATAGTATCTGATGTAGATAAGGCTGTTGAGGTATTGCGTGCACAGAACTTTGCCGTTATGTCAACCGAAGTTATCTGCCTCAGTTGCGACAATACTCCCGGTTCCCTAGCTGTGATTCTGGAGTATCTGGCAGAAGAGAAAATCTTTATAGAATATATGTATGCTTTTGCCCAAAATGACAAGGCACACGTGGTGATAAAGCCTAACGACCTCAAGGCATGCCTGGCAGTGCTTGAAGCAAAAGGCTGCACAGTATTGAAGAAAGGGGATTTATAATAGAATTTATTTAAATAAGACAACTGGTCAGGTGAAAATATCAAACTCACCTGACCAGTTATTTTTTTAAGAATTATCGGTATTGTTTTTTCATCTCTTTTTTATATGCCGTAGGCGTTTTTCCTGTATATTGCTTAAATGCTGTGCTGAAATAGCTTTGCGAAGTAAATCCTACACTTACAGCGATTTCCACAAACGACATGTCGGTTTCCAGAAGTAGTTCAATGGCTTTCTCCATCCTGACCTTACTAATATAATCGTTTATTCCCATATTGGTAAGATTTTTCAATTTGCTATATACCGAAGTGCGGCTCATTCCAAGTTCTTTGCAAATGGTGTGTACTCCCAATTCCGGATCACTCATATGATTATTGATAACTGAATTCATTTTAAGGATAAACGATTCATCTACCTGGCTGAATGTTGTAGATTCTGCTGTAGGCAGTTTCCCTGTATCTGAATATGCTTTACGTGCTATGTCTCTGTTTCTGAGCCTGTTTTTAATGACCTCCAGAAGCATATCAATATCAAACGGTTTCAGGATATAGTCGTCAGCTCCATTTTTATAACCGTTTATTCTGCTTTCGTTATCGTCCTTTGCAGTCAACAGAATTACAGGCAAATGGCTTATTGAAAAGTCCTGTTTAATTGATTTGCATAACTGATATCCGTTCATGCCTGGCATCATAACGTCACTTATTACAATATCCGGTAAATGGCTTTTTATAAGTAACAGGGCTTCTTCACCTTCGGAAGCAGTAATGACTTTTTTGAAATACTCTTTCAGTACCGATTTTAGGAAACTTCTCAAGTCGGCATTATCATCTACTATCATAACAGTATAAGACAATGTATCCATGTCAGTAAGTTTCGTCCCTTCTGATTTATCATCTCCGTTAAAGTCGAATATCAGTTCATTCATATACTGTTTAGGCTCGTAAGCCTTAGTGTCATCCTGTCTTCTTGGAAGCTCGAAAAAGAATGTTGCACCTTTATCCTCATTGTTGTATGCCCCAATCTTTCCTCCATGCATTTCAACCAGGATTTTTGAGTATGACAATCCTATTCCTGTTCCGGTCTCTTCGCCGGCTCCTTGATAAAACCGTCTGAAGAGCATTGATGGATCTGTTCCTTTAAGTCCATGTCCCTGATCGGATACTGATATTTTTACGGAATCACTTTCAACAATGTTTTCTGTAGATATAGTTATAATCCCACCACTGAAAGAATGTTTCAGAGCATTGATTAGTAGATTTGTAAGTATGCTGTCAAATTTCTGTTTGTCCACTTCTATTTCACCTGCAGAATTATCTAGCTTGAACACAACATTGGCTCCAATGGCTTTTGCTTCCTCTATGAAATCCTGACCTATGTATTTTACATATTCGTTCACATCAGTTATACTTAAATTGAGTTTTCCGCTGCCAACTTCCATTTTCCTCACGTCAAGTACCATATTTATAAGATTCTTCATGCGTTGAGTCTGCCTGTAGATACCCTTCAGAGGAAGCAATAATGGATTTTCCATATCCAGAGTTTTCAATATTCTCTGTAATGGTGCATGTATTAGCGTAAGAGGGGTTCTTAATTCATGGCTTATATTTATAAGGAAACGAATTTTATCCTCATACATTTGCTTTTCACGTTCTTTGATTATAAGATTGTGTTTTTCTGTCTTTTTTCTGACTATCAAAATGTTTATGTAAATGAATACTAATACCAAAAGCAGAATGCATGACAGGAAAAACCATTTGGTCTTATACCATGGTGGAATGACCTTAAGTGTCAGAATACATTTTTCGTTTGTCTGATTACCATCTTTTGTATTGCATGATACCAATATCCGGTATTTACCTGCCGATAATGAATGCAAAGCAAGCTCTGATCTGTATGTCTCGATATTCTTTTTTATATCAGGTCCATATATTTGAAATTTATACATTTTCTTTCTGAAAATATCTTCACCGTTAGCAAATACCCTTATAATCAAGCTACCTGATTCAGACATCTTCAGTTCCGGTATTTGGCCATCGGTAGAAAAAAAAGTTTTCATGCCGTTAAGCTCTATTTCAGAAAGATTCAGAGAAAGTGCAGACGTACTCTCATAATCCTGCAGTTTGTCTATTTTTAATAATCCTCTTACTCCGCCCATAAAAATCCGTCCGTCAGAATTTACGAATTTCGAGCTAGGCATATATTCATTAGGCATCACGCCGTCCGATTCTCCGTAAAACAAAAACTTCTGTTTATCTATATCCCAACAGAAAAGCATGGATTCGGCTCCTACCAATACTTTATTGTTTACACATACTACAGAAGATACACGATTGAACAGTTCTGTTTTTACCCACTCGTGTGTGTGATTCTTGTTGTCGTATCTGATTAATCCTTTATCTGTTCCAACCCAAATTATCCCTGAATTGTCCATGCTTACTGATGTAATTGAAACATCGTTTGAAACTTTGAAAATCATTTCCAATGTTTTGGTCCTGTTATCCAGTCTGTAAACATTATTTATATCGTTAATGTATGTATAGATGGAGTCATTTCCTATGGCAACCAGAGAACCGATACCAAGGTCAACATTATTTTTTTCTTTAATAGTATCAAATTTTCCGGTCTCTTCGTCATACCAATATACAAAATTCGCAAGGAACAATATAGATTTAGGAGTATTTCTGTATATGAAAACGGAATTACCGTGGTTACAAAGTTCTTCGTTAGTTTTTTTATCTATAAGTATAAAAGGTTTTTTTGTTCCTGTGACTGTATCAAAAACAAAAATTCCCTCGGCAAAATTAAATATAAGGAGCTTATTCTTTCCAAAATCGCAGATAGAAGTTACTTTATCACCTATGGTAGATGGGAAATGAGAAAATTTTCCATTACTAAGATTGTACATATTTAATCCTCCGCCATTTGTACCAATCCACAGCCTGTCGTTTCCTTCCTTAAATAAATACAGTGCGGTACAGTTTGTCAGTCCGCTATTGTCACCAAGAAGGACATCTTTATATGTCCTCATCGAAACTTCATGCATACATATGGCTCCATAGTAAATACTGCCTATCCATACATTTCCATAATAATCTTCATACAGACATATTATAGAATTTGAAGGTAAAGAATAGTTGTTTTCGCTTGGTATATGTTTTAGAACTTTAAAAATTCCACTTTCTTGGTTTAGCACGGAAATTCCGTCTCCATCAGAACCAAACCATATTTCGCCCTTGTGTTCAATAATACTCAGGACAATATCACTGCTTATTCCTGAATTCTTTTTTGAATAGTAATTAAGAAATCTGAGTTTTTTATCATAGCAGTGTACCCCTTTATTATACGAAGAAATCCAGATTTTCCCTTCATTGTCCTGATATGTGCATATTATATCATTTCCACATTCAGGAAAAGCAGCGTATGATTTTTTTGATTTCAAGTCAACTATTCTCATTCCGTACCATCTGTCGCTACATATTAGTGTATCAGTGCCGGAAAGAATCATATTTGATACATTATAATCATTGGGCAGGTTGAATGATATAAGATCTTTTATTTTCTTTTTATATATGTCGTAGGTATAAATGAAATTTTTTCCTCCCAATATGATTTCTCCTTTATTGACGATGGCACTTGAAGCTATCAGTGGAGATTTATCATCGTTTTCTATTATGCTGAATCCATTTATTGAGTAATCGTATATACAAATACCTTTATTGGTAAGTACCCATAAATGTCCGTTATTGTCTTGGAATATTTTATAGATATAGCTTCCTAACGGTGAGTTTTTATCCTTATTGTAATCTTTGATATTCTGGCCGTCATATCTGAACAGACCTGCTCTTGTGCCCATCCATATAAACCCATATTTGTCTTTAAAAATGCAATGAACTACCGAAGGAACATCAGACGGTAAATATATCTGGCTATATGAATAGTCAGCATATAATTTGTTGGTATGGAGTAATGAACTTAAAATGATTATTACAAATAATATAATCTGTGAGACTTTCATATTGGATTTTTGAGGTTTACTTTTACAAATGTAATAATAATACTTCAATATATAATGTCTTTTAATGTTTAATCTTAAAATATACTTTTCAATTCTTTATTTTCAAAAAATGCAAGAAATACTATAACAATATTGAAAATCATATATTTATGTCGATTTTTAAAAATCTAAAGTCATTTTTTTTAAGTAATGAAACTGTCTATTATATAATTTTGCGGCATGAAAAATACAAAGACTAACTTAATTAATACAGTATTTTATTTTTAAAAACTCAATTTTATTGAATAGTTAACTTAAAACAAAAACCTATGAAAAAAGACATTTTTTTCAGACTGAATTCTCCATGGAGGAGATGTTTATTACAGTCAATTCCGGTAACCGTAGGTTTGCTTGTAGCTGCTAATGTTTATGCAGAGACAAGTCCAAACCAGAACCTTTTAAACTATAAAAACTTACTATTATGAAATTTAGATTAAATATATACAGAGGATTGTTGTTGTCTGGATTGCTTATTACAGCAACTTCTTGTTCTGACAGTTTTCTGGATTTGAATAATCCAAACCAGGTTTCGGATAATACTTTCTGGCAGTCTGAAAGTGATGCTTTAATGGGGCTAGCGGCTTGTTATGACGCTTTACAGTCTGATCATTTGTATGATGATAATGTTGACGGTGGAGGATTCGGATTCCTTATGCGTGAAACCAGTACTGATAACGGACAACATACATGGGGAGACTGGATGCAGGGCAGTACAGTGTCTAAAGGTACTTCTGCTACGACAGACGGATGTTTCTCTAACTACTGGAATGCAAACTATGAGTTGATTAAGCGCTGTAATCTCCTTCTTTCTAAAGTGGAGGGCATTCCTATGGAAGATACATCAAAAAATGCAATTAAGGCTGAAGCTATTGCTTTGAGAGCATTAGGATATTGCAACCTAATTTCTCTATACAGGGATGTTCCTTATATTACAGAACCTTTGACATTGGAAAATCCGGAAGCTCCAAAGGAACTGAAAAAGAATATAGTTGATAATATTTTGGCTGATTTGAAGACAAACAATCCTAGCCTTCCTGATAAAGGTACAGAACAGAAAGGAAGAATGTCAAAAGAAGCTGCTTATGCTATAATGGGACGTATTGCTTTATTTGATGCAAGATGGGATGATGCTATTGAAGCTTATAATAATGTTATCGGTAAAGTTTCTTTATTTAAATCAGGTGATGGCTCGGATTTCGAAGCAAACTTTAGAAATCTGTTTAAAGAAGAAAATGAAGGCTGTGATGAAGTCCTCTTGAGTGTTCATTTCACTGGTCCGGGATTAAAGGAAGGTAGTACATTTGGTGTATGTTGGAGTGCCCCGCTTAATGCTATTGAAGCATCTATGAACCTGAGTGATGATTTTTATTGTATTGACGGATTGCCTATTGAGAAGTCTCAATTATTTAAAGGTAGTAAGGAAAAGGGAGGTCATACCAGAGAGAATCCTGACTATGCAAGATACGAAAACCGTGATCCACGACTTAAAGCAACATTAATGTTGCCTGGAATGACATGGAATGGAAAAGAATATACCAATAATCTTCCGGCAAAATCAACAGCTTGCATTCTAAAATGGTTTACTCCTGAAAATACAGCAAATGAATACGATGGAAGCTTGGATTATTACATCATAAGATACGCTGAAGTATTGCTTTCCATGGCTGAGGCTAAAGTGGAAAAAGGCTTGCCTCAAGCGGAAATAACCCAGTATGTCAATGAAGTCAGAGCACGAGTTGGTATGCCTGCTGTAGAAGAAGTCGAAGGCAAAAATTTGTCACAAGATCAGTTGAGAGATATAGTCAGACACGAAAGACGAGTGGAACTTGCTTTCGAGGATTTAAGGCTTGCCGATTTGTACAGATGGGGTGAATGGAAAAATGCTGTCGAAAGAATGAAACATGACAAAGAGTTCTATGGTGATGATTTTGCTGTTTATGATTTCAGCTATAGAGGCCCGCAAGATGAAGTTTGGCCAATACCACAGGGTGAAATTGATACCAATAAGCAACTCGTACAACATGATGAATGGAAATAATATAATAAGAGTTTGAATAATAGGGTTGCTCAAAAGGCAACCCTATTTTTATTAACCTTCTTGATTTTAATATTAGAATTATGTATAAAAAAGTTTACACTCTTATATCATCTTTCTTTATATTGCTTGGTATGTCTGTTTCATCATGCGACGGCCATAATGATGACAATATATTATTTGTTGATGATTTTTTAGGTGATTCATCAATTCCAGATACTTCCGTATGGGAACTGTGTAAATATGGGAATAATGCCTGGGGGCAACATTTCAAATATGTCAAAGGGTATGAGAATGTTAAGGTAGAAGACGGTGTGCTCAAACTTAAAGCTTCAAAAGAAGACGGAGTATATAAAAATGGTGGTATCAGAACAAAAACAGGTTTCCCTTGCAATACGCGTCTTGAAGTACGTGCAAGATTGACAAAACTGGTAAAAGGTGGTTTTCCTGCAATATGGCAGATGCCTATTAATGCACCTGTATGGCCTAGAGGTGGAGAAGTTGACCTAATGGAATGGGTACAAGGGACTCCTTACGATATATATCAGACAGTACATACATATTATATAAACGGTGATTATGGTTCGTCCGGTGTAACCAATCCTAATCGTCCTACAAATTTTGATGTTACACAATATCATGTATATGCTGCCGACAGAACAGAAGAGGCTGTAATATTCTATATTGATGGTGTAGAAACATGGAGATATGAAAATCAAAATCTGCCTTCCGAAGAAATGCAGTTCCCGTTTTGTGAGTATCTTTATGACATAATATTGAATTTTTCTCTTGGTGGAGAATTGAATGGTAATCCTACATGGCCGGGAGAAATTGATGATAATGATTTGCCAGGTGAGTTATGGATTGATTGGGTTAAAGTGACAAAGATTTAACCGTCGTGTGATTTACAATATTTATTCTGATATTTGTTATTTGAACTGCAACTTGAAAACCGTATTTTTCTCATTGCTACACACCAGTGATATACTTCCGTTATGGAGACGCATAATCTGCCGGGATAGACTTAATCCTACTCCTGTTCCTTCCTGTTTTGTAGTATAGAACGGAACGAAAATATCCTCATAATTCTCTTTGCTGATAGGAGTTCCGTTGTTCGAAATATTCACTACAACGGCTTCTGAAAAGTCTATTTCGGCAGTTATATCTATGTTTGTGGCTTTGGCTTGAAGAGCATTCTTAATAAGGTTTACCAGTACTTGCGAAATCTGGTCTTCGTCTGCATAAAGAAGAATGTCGTCCGATTTCTCTATGTAGCTTAGTTTCGCTCCTGATGCGCTGATCTGTTCGCGTGTCAGTTGTGTAACCCTGTCAATAAGTTCTTTTAGATAGAACGCCTTTTTTACAGGTACTGATATACGTGTCAGCGAACGGTAGGTGTCAACAAATTTTATCAGTCCGCGAGCTGATTCTGATATTGTGTCAAGGCCCAATTTGAGTTCTTCTCTGTTGACAGACTTGTTTTCTGATGAAGTTATGTCCGTCGACAGTGTATGACTCAGCGAAGCAATTGGAGTTACGGTGTTCATTATTTCATGCGTAAGCACACGTATAAGTTTGTTCCACGACATCTCTTCGTTGCGCGACATTTCGTTGCTTATGTCATTTATAACGATAATCTTTACATTCTTTCCCTGCAATGATGTTTCGGAAGATGATACTGCAAGTGTGGTCTGTCCCTTTTCGTTGTAGAAAGAAACGCGCATCTCGTTGTTTGCTTCGGAAATGTTTTCAAAGCATTCCTGTATCTCATGGCTGACATTTGCCAGTTGGCGTATATTGCTCAGTGTTGCCACTCCAAGTATATTCAGTGCAGCCGCATTGCAGTATGAAACTTTTCCGCTGAATTTCTCGTTCAGTTCCACTACCACTATACCTGTCTTTACCCTGTCCAGCATCTGACCGTAGTAACGTTCCTGTTCGTTTATTTCCTGTTTTTCCTTTTCGAATATCAGACGTATTCTGTTCAGAGTCTTGTTTAATCTGCGGTACAGTACTTTCTTTTCGTCAAAACGGAAGTTGGTCTCCTTGTCTTCCAGCGCGTCAAGGATGTACGAAACCTTGCGGTGTGTCCTTCGTGCATAGTACATACCGGAAATTATTGCAGATATTAATGCAGTAGCAATAATGATTAATATGACATTTTCATACGAAATCATATATTATATTTTTTCAGTTTCGTATATAGGGTAGGGCGGCTTATGTTAAGCGATTTTGCCACATGAGTAAGATTACCGTTATATCTTTCCATTGCGGCGCGTATGGTTCTTTCTTCCACTTCTTCCAGTGTCTCTTCTCCTGAAGCTGATGCTTGCGGCTGTAGTTCATATGTGTTTTGCCTGTCGGGCAGACAGAAATCTGAAAGCTGAAGCTCCGTACCGTCGGTCAGGATTACTGCCTTTTCTATCGTGTTTTGCAGTTCGCGGATATTTCCGTTCCATCTGCATGAAACCAATGCCTTTTCCGCTTCACTTGAGATTCCCGATACCTCACGATGATATTTCTCGGCATATCTCTTTATGAATATTTCTGCCAGAGGGATGATCTCATCAGTCCTTTCTCTAAGGGGAGGAAGTTGCAGATGCATGGTGTTGATACGATAGTAGAGGTCCTCGCGGAACTCGCCGTTTCGTATCATTTCCTCAAGATTGCGGTTGGTGGCACAGATGAGGCGGATATCTACAGGAGTTGATTGCGAACTTCCTACCTTACTTACCGTTCTGTTCTGAAGAACTCTGAGCAATTTGGCCTGCAGATTAAGAGGAATATTTCCTATTTCGTCAAGAAACAGTGTGCTGCCGTTTGCCTGTTCTATTTTTCCCACACGGTCTGTATGAGCGTCCGTAAAGGCTCCTTTTACATGTCCGAACAGTTCGCTTTCGAACAATGTTTCCGTTATCGCTCCAGCATCCACACAAACCATCGGCTTCATACCTCTGTCCGACAGACGATGGATTTCTGCCGCAAGCACATCTTTTCCCGTACCGTTTTCTCCCGTAATGAGAATGCTTGCGTCTGTCGAGGCTATTTTGTTTACGGTGCGGAATATATTTTTCATTGCAGGACTGCTGCCCCAGTGCATTGTTGCAGTCTGGCTTACCGCAGGTTTTATGCTTTTCTTTTTTGTTCCTGCATCCCTGTGCTTGTAGGCGGCATCAAGCACAGAAATCAGTTTCTCGTTTTCCCAAGGCTTTACAATGAAGTCGAATGCTCCGCGTTTCATTCCCTCTACAGCCAGTGATATGTCGGCATAAGCGGTGAAGAGTACAACTTCGGTAGTAGGGCTTGTCTTTTTGATTTCCGAAAGCCAGTACAATCCCTCATTTCCGGTATTGGCAGACGACTGGAAGTTCATATCCAGCAAAATCACGTCAGGCATAAATTCTCTTAACTGTGAATTTATGACGTTTGGTGATGCCACAGCCTTTACTTCCTTGAAGTATTTAGGCAGTAGCAGTTGGAGTGCTGCCCTTATTCCGCTATTATCATCTACTACTAATATTTTGGCTTTGTTCATGTTCACTTTTATACTTTGTTGTGCAAAAATATAAGTTTTGGAGTTTATTTTGTCCAGTTAATTGAAAAATTATCCGCAGACACATCCATTCGTCACGAACAGTTGTAGCCTGCGGCTTAATTAGAGAGAGATTTTTTTATTTATTCGGTCTCCAATGATATGTTTGGAGATTCAAGTGCCAGCGAATTATATCTCATAACTACAAGTATTGCCGTAAGCACCTGTATGAACAGGAACACCAGCAGGAATATCCACCATGACACATTTACTTTCATTGCAAATCCCTGGAGATATTCGTTTATTGCTATCACCGCTACGGGTATAGATATGATGAAACCAGCCAGAACAATAAAGAAATACGGCTTGTTTCCCAGCCAGAGTACATCGGTGTAGTCTGCTCCGAACACTTTGCGCAGTGCTATTTCCTTTCTCTTATGCTGAATGTCGAATATCACCATAGAGAAGACGCCGACCAGTGACAATACTACGGCTATTATTGAAAAACACAGCATCGTGTTGGCGAAAGAATTCTCACGCTGATATTGTGCGGCAGCCACATTGTCGTAGAACAATACTTCGGTAGGATATTCGGGTTCCACTTTGCTGATTATCTCCTTTATGTGGGATACCACCTCAGTTCTGTCGTATCCGGAAGAAAGTCTCACAAACATATCCGACAGATATCCGCTTTCAGCCGGTAGGGAAATGAAGCATACAGCGCTCTGGCTTTTGCGCATGGACGTGAAGTTTACATTGTCGCATATACCTATTGCCTCCGCTTCCATGGAAGGTATATTTCCAAGTTCCACACCGTAATTGTCATTCATATACCGGTTTACTATAATGTCTCCTTGGCTCGTTTTCGGGAATGTTTTCCCTTCTGTCATCTTTATTCCCATCACGTCAGGAAAATCAGGAGTGACATATATCAGGAAGCTTGGAATGTCAGTTCCGTTATATTCTATTCCCTCAGTGCAGTAAGTGTCCTGTGCCCCGAATCTTTCGGACGTGAATGCCACATTCTCTATTTCAGGATATTTCTGAAGTTCTTCCTTTATCCATGCGCCTTTGTTCTTTACTATATCGCTTGTCAACCCTACAATGGCGATGCGGTCCTTGTCAAACTTCGGGTCGAACTGAAGCATCATCCTGTTCTGCAAATAGATTGCCGCTATGAACAGAATCAATGAGCACGAAATGGCATACTGCACGCACAGAAGGGTTTTCTTGATTTTCATTCCCGAAGAACTGAGGTTGAAGTTGCCTCTCATAGCAAGTTCTCCGGTATATGATGTGGCGAAGAATGCAGGATATATTCCTGAAAGTATTCCGCCGGACAGAGCCAGAAGCAGTGTTATGATTACGATGGAAGAATTCTTCTCAAAGCTGAACACTGTGTTTACGATTCCCATTTCCGTGACGGCAGGAGAGAGGAAAACAACTGCAATCACCGCTCCGGCAAATGCTATGAGCGACAGCAGGACAGTTTCCTGAATTATCTCCATACGTATCGTGCGGGTGTCCTCACCAAGTATAATCCTGGTGTTGATGGTTTTCAGCCTTGACGGAATGAGTGAGGTGTAGAAATTTGTAAAGTTCAGCAGACCTACAATGATTATGAGGAATGAGATAATGGTCAGTACATTGTATTGTGTGATGCTTCCGCTCCGGAACACACGTCCGTCCGACTTCTCTTCCTGAAAATATACGTCAACCAGCGGTGTGAGATAAATAGGGGTGAGACCACGGTATTTATCAAACTCGAACTTGCTGTTGAATTCATCCTCAACCAGAGAAACATTCCCGCTGTCATCAAGACGGAGATAGCATACGAAGTTGCTTGCCCCGAAGTTCTGAAGGAAGAAATCCGGAATCTTCATGTATATCTCGTTCCGTATCTGCGAGTTTGCTGGCAAGTCCTCGTAAACGGCACCTACAGTCCATTTGTCGGAACGCAGAAATCCGGTACCGGACTTAATCTTCACCTGTTTACCTATAGGAGATTCGTTGCCGAAAATTTTGCGTGCCGTACTTTGCGGAATGGCAAGCTGCTCGTTCTTCGACAGAGTGGCGGGATCGCCTTCTACAATCTTTATTCCGAATACCTTGAAAAAGTCTTCACTCACCACATTGGCGGTTTCTATGAATCCGCCGGATACTCCGTCTTTCATAGTGGTGATATATACCTCTCCCAGAAACGGACATACCACAGTCCCAGCCACGATATGGCTTGACGAACGTATCACTTCGTCCGAAAATCCCGGAGGAAGAATCGAGCGGAAAATGGTATTGTTGTCCGAGAGATCCACCCTGTAGATGTTTCCGGCATCAGGATGGAATCTGTCGAATCCCTTTTCGAAGTCCAGCTGCACGGATATGAGCATAAAGGCGCTGAATGCCAGAATCAGACCGACAAGGCTCATAAGCATTGGAACGAAGTATTTCCTCAACGTATATTTTATGTTTCTCAGTGCTTGCATATTAAATTTGAGTTCTTGAGTTTTTAAGTTTTTAAGTTACGAGTTGACAAGTTGACGAGTTGACAAGGTTGCCGTCCGGATGGAGAACCTTGTTCACTTGTAACTGGAGCCTTGTCAACTTTAAAAAGAGGCTCGTCTCTTTTATTCGTTTTTAAGTGACAATACCGGATTGGCATTCGATATTTTCAGGCTGCAGATTACCACAGTAGCTACTACTATTATAGCCACTATCAGGTCTGCTGCAAGGAAATATAGCAATGACAGACTGACTTTCTCGGCAAACTGTTCCAGCCAGAGTCCTGCCACATAATATGCCAGTGCATCGCCTATGATAAAGGCAACAACGAGCCATTTCATTATGCCGGCCACGAAAAGCGAAAGGATTTCTGCCGTGGTGGCTCCGTTTATCTTGCGTATGGCAATCTCCTTGCTTCTTCGTTGTGCTTCATCGCGGACGTATCCCACGAGTCCTAGGAAGGCTATCGCTATGGAGAATATACTTCCGGCAAGGATGGTATTCTTCATCTTCTTGTTGTCGTCATACATACTGTTCATTACCTGTTCGTATGAGAAAACTTCCATATCCTTTTCGGTAATCACTTCACCCAGCTTCTTCTGAATCTTGTTTATTGTTTCAGGATTGATGTTTTTTACCTTTACAAGAATGAACGGCATATATTCCTTCTCTACTTTGCCTGTAAAGCGTACGCTCGGACGTTCGTCCATTCTGTTCAGCAGTCCGATACGGTAGTCCTCGTAAACTCCCGAGATTGTCAGAATTCCAAGATTCATAGCCGAAGAGTCTGAATGTTCGGTCAGATAAATACCTTTTCCTATCGGGCCGTCATTCCAGTCTGTAAACTCTTTCATCTTTTCCACGAAACTGCGACTGACTGCAATCTCGTTTTCTGCGGCAGGCACACGTCCTTCGATTATTGGAATGTCAAAGAACTCGAAGAAACCTTCTGTACCGGCATACTGGTCGGCTATGTTGAAAAGTTCTGCGTCATGTCCTGGCAGATAGACATCATTGCCTGAGCAATAATCGAATGGAAGAGTGTATGCCCTCTCCACGTCAATTACTTCGGGTAGGGATGATATTACTTCCACGCTTCTCGATGCCTGTACTTTATCTACTCCTCTGACATTATAGTATAACACGTTGTCGTAATTATATCCGGGATCATCGTTCAGAGCCTTGTCGTATTGAGCGGCAATGATGAAAACGAAACTCAGAAGAAACACGTTTATGATAAACTGGATGAACAGCAGACATAGTTTCCATTTCCTTTTGTTCTCCTTGTAGTTCATGAACGCCACGCTTACCGGAATTTTGTTGTAAAGATATCCCGGAAGCAAAGCCGAAACCAGGAACAATACCAGTATCACTCCGCATAGTACAATCATAGTCTCCTTTATGAAAAGAGCCTCCAGACTGACTCCAAGCAGATATTCTATTGTCTGTCTGAATGCCAATATCATCAGGAATGCCAGAAGCAGTGAGAAGAACAGATATACTGATGTCTCTTTAATCAGCATACCGTATATGTTTGTTCCTTCTGCGCCATAGCATTTGTGGATACCTATCTCCTTCGAGCGTTTCACCATTTCCGATATGGATATAAGCATATAGTTCATCAGTGATATCAGAACCAGTACAAACGAAACTACTGAAAGGATGATTATAAGATTCCTTACGTATGGTTCGGATGTATGAAGCTTATGAAACGGACTGAGTACACACCAAATTTCGTATCCGCTTTTCTCAAGCTCTTCCATAGGCAGGTTCTTGTCCATCATCTTGCGTATGGCAGGATCGAGGGATTCAGGTGTAACACCTTCTTCAAGTTTTACATATCCTTTGTATCGGTCATTCCCGAGCCAGTTTTCTGTACTTACCTTTGGATAAGTTTCCATTGAAAGCAGGATGTCGTAATACATACTTCCGTTTTCCGGGAAATCTTCATACACTCCTCCTACGGTAAACTTTAGTTTGGGTGCCTCTTCGTTGTAAATAATTTTTCCTACAGCCTTGTCAATGCCTCCCATCTTTTCGGCAAACGAACGGCTTACCATAATGTTGAATCTCTGAGCCAATACTTCCTTCGGGTTTCCTGCCAGAATCTTACGGTCGAAGACATCGAAGAATGCGGTATCCGCCAAAACCAGCGTACCGGTTACAAGAGCCTTTTCTTCCGTATAGAATTTGTCGCTTTCGAAAAGGAAGGTTGTACGTGTGGCGCTTTCCACTCCCGGTACATATTTCTTGAATCCGGGAGCTACTCCACCACTTACCTGACTGTTTTCGTCTGTTTCGCCTCTCAGTGAATACACTGCCTTGATGAGATATATTCGGTCAAGGCCTTTGTAGAAATTGTCGTATGACGACTCAAAGCATACCTTGGCTATAAGAATACATCCTATGGCAAGACCTATTCCTAGAGACAATATTTTCAATATGTTGTTGAACTTGAGCATATTTTTTCGTTTTTAAGTTACGAGTTGACAAGTTGACGAGTTGACAAGGTTGCCATCCGGACGGAACCAATGGTCGGCGAGGCCAAACCTTGTCAACTTGTAACTGAAGCCTCGTCATCTCTTTTATTCATTTTTCAGCGTTTCAGCCGGATTTTCCGAAGCTGCCTTATAACTGCACAGTGTGACAACTCCTACAGTAATTATTGCTACCATGACGAACGCCAGCAGGAATACCCACCAGTGCAACGGAGTACGATATGCGAATGTGCTATAGTAATAGTCCATTACAATATATCCCACAGGCGCAGCTATCAGGAAGCTTATAAGCAGTATGTAGAAGAATTTGCGGTTGAACATCTCCAGTATCTCGCGTATGCTTGCCCCGTGAACTCTTCGCAGACCTATTTCCTTTCTGCGGAACTTGGTTTCGAACATAAGCAGACCTATTATTCCCATCAGTGATATGATTACTGCAAGTATGGTGAACAGCGTTATAAGGCTGATTAGTTTCTGTTCTTTACGGTACTGTGTTCCAAGTTCCTCGTCGAAGAACTTCAGGTTTATTTCTTCGGTATTGAAGTTAGGTGAAATATCGGCTACCACTTCTTTCACAGCCTGAAGCACTTCGCTGTAAGTAGCTCCAGGATTACTTCGGATATACAGATGACTTACAGGCCACCATGGCTTTTTCCCGAAAACGTAGAACGCGAATGGTTCTTCCTTGTAATGCAGTGGCTTGAACTTGAAGTTCTCGCAGAAACCGGCAATATCAGTTTCACTAATATGTTCGTGTACCTTACTTTCAAGGCTGAATCCGAATTTTTCTTTGGCGATTTCGTTGAATATGAAAATTCCTTTCTCGCATTTCTCGTCTGCCTGTGTGAAGTCGCGTCCCTCAACAATGTCTATACCCATAAACTTCAGGAAGTTGTATGAGACCGGATAGCTGATGAAGCTTATATTCTTACCGTTGAATTCTCTTCCCCAACCCATTCTATATACGCTGACCAGAGATGATGCTCCCCATGCCACTTCCTTGATGGCAGTCTTCTTCTGAAGTTCGGTAGTGTATAAATCTCGGTTATTTGAGTTTACCGGAACGTATGCCGTGAACAGCGATTCCTTGTTGAATCCCATGTCGTAGTTCATCATATAGTCGTATTGCATCTTGATGAAGAATGCACACAGCACGAACAGGATAGATATAAAGAACTGGAATCCTACAAGTATATATCTGAATGACTTGCCTCTGCTTACTGTGCCCATTGTTCCCTTAATGGCAAGGGCAGGAGAGAATGAAGTGACGTGCATTGCAGGATATATGCTTGACGCTACAGTCATTATCAGTGCGACAAAAACTGTCAGTATCGCCACTGCGGCATTATATCCAAGATCCAGCGGACAGCTTATAAGTTCAGCGTATGTGGAACTGCCTATAATCTTTATCACAATATATGAAAAGAAAAGCGAAACCACCACCAATATAGCCGATTCAGCCATAAAGCCCATTACGAGCGACAGTCTGGAACTGCCAAGAATTTTCCTTGTATTTACAGAACGCAGTTTTGCCGGAATCTGTGCCATGAAGAAGTTCAGATAGTTTATCAGTGTGATGACAAGTATAAGCACTGATACTATGAACAATGTTATTGTAGTGATAATGTTACATTGGTAAACTATGGTATTGTCTGTAATTTTTAACTCGAACTGAAATCCTTCCAGCGGGAATATTTTTACAGTGTTTCTGCCTACGTATTCGTCTATCTCTTCCTGAGTAGGAAGTTCCATATCCGGATTGGAACTTATCATTTCGTTGACCAGATTTTTAGCAAAGTTGGTAGCATTTTCGCTGAAAGCATTTACGTTGTTTTTGTCATTAAGTTTTACAAAGTATCTGTAAGACCATTCGCCGAAATTGTCCAATGACTCTTTCTCATAAATATTACTGTACAGAAGATCTGTTTCTCCGAATATGGAATTCATAGCCATATCCTTGAAGATGGCAGAAACGGTTCTCTTGTCCTTTTCGCCTTCCAGCTGGATTGCATCTCCAAGTTTCAGGTTCAGTCTGCGTGACGCTCTTTCGCTGAGTGCCACTACATTTTCTTCACCTATACCCTGGAAAGTACCTGCAACGGCTTCTATTCCGAATACGTCATATGTGCCGCTTGTCACCTGCATGGTGTTGAGTTCGAATGCCCTGTTGTCATTACCGTCTGCTATTTTAACTTCTGTCTGAATATTTCCTTGTAGAACAGCATACGATTCAACCATCGACGATTGCTCTATCAATGATTCCATAACAGGGCGGCTCATGTTTACACTGTATTTCCCTTCGTCGAACCAGTCCTTATGTGTCACAACGAATATACGGTCCAGGTCCTTGATTTTGCTGTTATAGTTCCAGTCGTAATTCACCTGAACCATTATAATGTATATTGCAGCAAAGGCAACTGTCATACCTAACAGATTAAGTATTCCTGCACCTTTGAATAGTCTGATAATGTTTCTCATCACTTTGATTTTTTAAAAGTTATTATAGATACTATAGTCAAGTTCTTTATTATTCACTTTTAAGATTATTCACCGGATTGTCCGATGTGGTTTTCAGGCTGATAAGCCAGACGGAACCTAACGAAAAGACAACCACCAGGGCAAAAGCTGTTACCGGTATCCACCACTGGAAGTAAGGATCATATTCCACAAACTTGTCTATCTGACGTATGCCAAAATAGATGAGCGGAACAGCTATAACCAAACTTATGAGCAGTGATTTCATTGAGAACTTCATCAGGTTGCATTGTTCCATCCATGAATTTGAACCGAAAACCTTGCGTATGGATATGTCGCGTTTGCGTTGTGATACGAAGTAGAGGCTCATGGCTGTAAGTCCCAATAATGATATGATGAGTGCCGCAAATGTGAAAATGACGATAGTCTTGTTCAGACGTGTTATATTGTCGTATGTATTGAGCACTTCGTCATGATACCATTTTGAGTCGAAAGGTATTCCGCCTATTATTTCGTAAAACAAGTCATCAAGCTGTCGTTTGTACTCCTCATTCGCTGATGTGGTTTCTACCAGCACATTCCATGGTGAAACCTTTTCTACCGGAAGAATTCTCATCTGAAGAGGATGAACTTCATCCATCAATGAGCGTATCTTGAAGTCCTTGAACTGACCTATAATGTTGAATTTATCTCCATAATTATTGACGTAATAATCAGGGCCCTGACCTATTGAACTTAATTCTTTCATGGCATTTTCGCTTACGAAATAGCCATTGTCGGTGTTCCCGACTCTACGGTCTTCTGTAATCTTGATGTCAAACATCTGCAAGAATGATGAATCAGCAATGAATGTCTGAAAACTCATACATTTCAGTGTGTCGGCACTGTTTAAATAGTTTGTATAGTTGTTTCCTCCATCGTTTGGTGTTCCGCAAGCGAAAGAAACTCTTTTTACGAAAGGCAGTTTCAGGGCCTCGCTGCGGAACTGTCTCATCTGTTCTTTGCCTGCCATGACCGGATAGTTTATTATACTGCCATATTCATAGCCAAGCGGAGCATTGAGAACTCTGTATATCTGCATGCTGAAATAGAAAGAACAAGTCAGCAATGCTATAGTAAGACAGCTTTGGAATATATTCAGTCCGCGGAAATACACCAGTTTGGTCTTGCGTCGGAACGTTCCCTTTACCACATCCATAGGATTATATCCTGACAATATTGATGCCGGCACAATGCCTGACGCGAATGCTAGAACAGCAACAAGCAGTATGTATGATATGACCGTAATATATGATACGTCGCCCAGTATATCAAGTTTAACTTTAAGCAAATCCATGGCGTATGGTTCCACTGCCAATGCAAGTATGAAGGATATAATGAAAGATGCTGCTGTAAGTATAAACGATTCAAGTATCATTCGCCAGAAAATATCTTTCCGTGAAGAGCCTAAGATACGTCTTGTCGCCATTTCCTTTGCCCTGTAGCTGGTCTGTGCCACACTCATGCTCACGTAATTGAATATAGCCATCAGCAGGACGAGTACTCCTATTATTATAAAGGTCACAACAACCTTATAATTGTACTGTTTCAAGCCTACTGAAGACTGTATGTCTGAAAAATAAAACTCACGGACAGGAATGAATTTTACAGTTTTGTATGTTCCGCCTTCGTATATCCAGTAAAATGTCTTGAGATATGAAACTATATCGTCAGCCTTGGTGTTAAGATCTGTGTTCGGTAATAGACGGAAGAATAGATTTGCCCCACCTGAATTACTCATGTGTGTATTCTCTATTGCAGAACCATAATTATAGTATTTTATATTTTCGAATGGTAAAATTATTTCCCATTCATGAGGAATGACAGAGTTGTCTATATCCTTCATAATACCTGCAACTTTGTATTCGTTTGTTGCCATTGGCTGTATAGTCTTGAAAGTCTTGCCTATACAATCTGTGGTTCCGAACATCTTAATAGCTGCCGACTGGCTTATGACTGCATTGTCATTCGAAATCAATACATCATCAGGATTTCCATACAGAAGAGGAAAACCGAAGAAGCTGAAGAAGTTTTTCTTTGCCATACCTACATACAAAGTCATCTGTTTATCTTCAGACATTACCGGATATTCAACACATCCGGAAATGGCACACCATTCCTCAATTTCGGGATAGCGGCTTTTCAGTTTGTCTCCTAAATTGTAATGTCCAGATGCATCTTCTTCGCTTGCCATTATATACGTCCTGTCGGCATCCTTCATATCTTTATCTACAGTAAGTTGCCTGAATACCATGTTCGATATCAGCAGTATGAACATGAGCGAGATGCTCAGTCCTGCAAGATTTACCAACGTGAAAACCTTGTTTCGGCTCAGGAACTTAAAGTATGTCTTATATTCATTCATATCATCTTGAGTTTTTGAGTTTTCAAGTTTTAGAGTTTGTTCTCAACAAACTCTAAAACTTGAAACTATCAGACTTGCATTTACAATTCATTTCTTACATCACCCACAATACGTCCGTCGAAGAGGTTGATGATTCTTTGTGCTACTGAAGCGTCTTTCTGTGAGTGAGTCACCATTACTATAGTTGTGCCTTCCGAGTTCAGTTCTGTAAGCAGATCCATTACCTCCTTACCGTTCTTTGAGTCGAGGTTACCGGTAGGCTCATCGGCAAGTACCAGCTTAGGGTTTGACACTACGGCACGGGCTATTGCCACACGCTGCTGCTGACCGCCGGACAACTGCTGCGGGAAGTGGTGTGAACGGTGGCTGATGTTCATTCTTTTCAGAATTTCCGTAACGCGCTGTTTGCGTTCTGCCGCACCGATGTTGAGATATTTCAGAGGCAGTTCCACATTTTCAAACACATTCAGCTCGTCTATAAGGTTGAAGCTCTGGAACACAAAACCAAGGTTACCCTTGCGGAATTTGGTACGTTCGCGTTCTTTCAGGTTTGCCACTTCTTGTCCCAACAGTTCGTAGCTGCCTCCTGTGGGATTGTCCAGCAGACCGAGGATGTTCAACAATGTTGACTTGCCGCATCCTGACGGCCCCATGATAGCTACAAATTCACCTTCGTTTATTTCGAAAGACACTTCGTTCAATGCTGTAGTTTCAATTTCTTCTGTACGGAAAACTTTGCTGAGGTTAGTTACTTTAATCATATTGTTTGAGTTTTTAAGTTTGTGAGTTTTTAAGTTTGTTAATTCAACACCAGACAGTCATTGTCACCGAAATTGTCATATCCAGATGTGATGACCTTTTCTCCCGGTTGCAGACCTTCAAGCACTTCGTAATACTGAGGATTCTGACGACCTATACGTATTTCTCTTTTATAAGCTTTCGAACCGTCCTCGGTAATTACGTAAATCCATCGTCCGCCTGTCTTCTGATAGAATGTGCCGCGAGGAATCATAATGGCTTCTTCAGGTTGTCCCAATTGCAGGTTCAGATAGTATGTCTGACCTGTACGGATATTCTCAGGCTGTGCTCCGCTGAACTTGAAGTCGGCCTTGAACTTTCCGTCGCGTACTTCAGGATAGACCTTGCGTATGACGGCATGGAACGATTCGTCCTGTCTTTCGAAATCGGCTTCCAGACCGGAAGTAACACGGTCGATGTAGTGTTCGTCTATCTGTGCTTCAATCTTGTAGCTGTCAAGGGTATTTATCTGTCCAACTTTGCTGCCCGACGGTACAGACTGACCGAGAACAACATCAAGCAACCCCAGTTCGCCATCTATAGGGGCAGTAATCACAAGGTTGTCTTTTCTCTTGCGTATCATCTGCATATTGATTCGCATATTGCTCAGACTTTCCTGCATCTGTTCCACCTGTACGCTGCGGTAAAGGCTGTCCTGTATGGAACGTTCCTTTACGAGTTCCAGTTTGTCCTTTGCCAACTGATAGTCTTCTTCGGCTTTCAGATAGTCCTCTTTGGCTATCAGGTCTTCGGCGTAAAGAGATTTTTGCGATTCGTATGTTCTGCGATAGCGTCTTACTTCCATTTCCAGTTGCAGCATTTCCTGATTTACGCTCAGACGTTGCTGTTCCATCGAAATCATTGTATTGCGGAGGATATTTTCCTTTTCGGCAAGGTCGGCTTCCGAGTTCAATATCTGCATATCAAGGTTTTCGTTTGTAAGACGCAGGATTTTGTCGCCGGCTTTTACGTGCGAACCTTCTTCCATGAATATCTCTTTCACCACTCCTGTTTCAAGGGGACTAAGCTGTATGGTTGTCATCGGCTGTACCTGACCTGAGATACGGATGTAGTCATTGAATTCGCCTTTCATAACTTTGTTTATTGATAGGGTTTCCGCATTCACTCTCAGTGTGCTTACATTGTCTCTTATCAGGATGTATCCTATAAGGCACAACAGCAGTCCGCCACCCCAGTAAGGCAAGGCTTTTTTGCTGAACACCAGTGCCATTCCTTTTTTCTTTTCTATTGCTCTGTCCATGATATGTTATACTTTTTTATTGTTCTATGTAACTTATTCCTTTATAATATTTCACTACGCTGCGTTTCAGATAATATTGCAGCAATGCGTTCAACTCTTCAGCCTGTGAGTTCAGGAAAGAATTTGTAATAGTCTGATAGTCGATAGGGGATACCATGCCCTGACGCATCTTCTTTTCGTGCAGCAGATAGGTGGCTTCCTGTGCTTTTGAACGTTTCATGGCAAGTACAAGCGACTTGCGGGCACCAGTCTTGTCCTGTATTGCACGCTGTACTTCGGATTTTATGTCGTGTACTGTCTGTCGGTATTGTGCCTCGGCGCGTCGGTATTCGTTTTTCTTTTTCGAAAGGTTCGAAAATCTGGAAAGTCTGTCATAAATAGGAATTGAAAGACTCAGCTGTATGTACTCGCCGGAGTTGTTTTTCCATTGCGAATTGAATGACGGTACAGTGTAAGAGTTGTTTCCTGGATAGCTGTAGTAGCTGGTTGACCATCCTCCACTTAGCGACAGGCTCGGAAGAAACTGCCATTTAGCCGTGTTCAGAGCGAATTTGGCTTTGTCTATTGTGCCTTTTGCTATGAGTGCTGATGGCTGTGAACTGACCGCGTAATCCATTATTTCGTTTGCCTTGTCCTCTTCTTCCACCAGTGCCGAATATTTTTCGTCTATCATTGTGCGGTCTATTTCAAGTTCTTCTTCAACGGGCCACATCATTACGGATTTCAGTGTGAGCAGTGCATCCTGGCTGTTGTTGTACGATGTCTCCAGCTGATATTCCCTGTCGGCAAGGTCGGCCTCCATCTGTGCCACATCAGGTCGGCTTTTCTGTCCCGTTTCATATTGTTTCTGCATCAGCAGCAAGCTGGCTTTCGAGTTTTCCACTTGTTTACGGAGAACTTCAGTCATTTCAGTGTGGTACAGTACATTGAAGTAGGCTTCCATAACTGCCAGACACAGTTCGTCGCGCAGCTTGTCTTCCTGCGAGATTCCCATCTTTACGGCTGTCTGCGAAATTCTGATATTGTTGATGGCGGAAAATCCGTTGAACAGTGTGATGCTTGCGCTCAGTGAGTAACCGTTATTGAAAGATGTGGTATTGGTATAGGTGTTTGTTTCAGGGTCCACGGCACGTCCGAAATTACTGTAGGCGTATGTTCCTGCCGAAACAGACGGGGTGAATGTCTTGAGTATCGCGTCGCGTCTCTCAGTACGTGCGTCGGCATTGTCAAGTTTTTGTATTTCATTTTTGGTGGAATATTCTATTGCATATTCCATACAGTCGCGCAGTGTCATTGTACGTAAGGAATCGGCAGCGGATGTTGTGTCGCTTCCGTAAGCCATGCATTGCGTTCCTGCCAAAATTAGAATTATGGGTATAAATATTTTTTTCATTTTACGGTTGTTTTTACACTAACTATAATGCCATAACCGTGCCAAAAATGTAATTCGTTGATATTGTGATAGTTGATAAAAATGTCTGTTGTGGCAACTGTAAGGTTTCTTTACAGTAGTGTAAAGATGGATTACACTGAGGTGTAAAATATAATGTATGAATGACAATATTTGGATTTTATTCTGATTAAATATGTAAAATGTATTTCAAAGTTATGAATGTTGATAATTTTAAAGTTTTTTGTATCAATGCAATATATTTAATTGGTATATTGGGGCGCCTTTTAAGCGGCATGGCTTTAAATGGTGTCGGTAATACATTAAAATTAGATATATATGGAAAATATTGGAACAGGTCTGATGCTGATGCTCGTAGGTATGTGCACGGTATTCGTAATCCTTCTAATTATTATCTGGCTTAGTACTCTTCTGATTAAGGCGGTGAACAAATTTGCTCCACCCGAAGAGGAAGTCAAACGTAAGCCTGCAGTAGCAACCGTTTCATTGGAAGAGGATTCCGTGAAGGCTATTAACATTGCGGTGGAAAAACTTACAGGTGGTAAGGGCAAGGTAATGAAAATTGAGAAGTTGAATTGATTAAAGAAATGAAAACACATTAAGAAAATGGAAAAAGAAGTGAAATTCAGTCTGGTCTTCCGCGATATGTGGCAGAGTGCCGGAAAATATGTACCACGTGTTGACCAATTGGTAAAGATAGCTCCTGTGATAGTGGAAATGGGATGCTTTGACAGAGTTGAGACTAACGGAGGCGGTTTTGAACAGGTAAATCTGCTGTTTGGTGAAAATCCTAATAAGGCTGTGAGAGAATGGACAAAGCCTTTTCACGAAGCTGGCATCCAGACACATATGCTTGACCGCGCATTGAACGGACTGAGAATGAGTCCTGTTCCGGCAGACGTAAGAAAACTGTTCTACAAGGTAAAGAAGGCTCAGGGAACTGACATTACACGTACTTTCTGCGGACTGAATGATGTTCATAATATAATCCCGTCAATAGGATATGCACACGATGCTGGAATGATTTCACAGTGCTGTCTGTGTATCACTTATTCTCCTATACATACAGTGGAATACTATCTCGATATGGCTAAGAAGCTTATCGATGCCGGATGCGATGAAATTTGCATCAAGGATATGGCCGGTATCGGACGTCCTGTATTCCTAGGTAAACTTGTTGCCGGAATAAAGAAGATAAAGGATATAACCATACAGTATCACTCTCATGCAGGTCCGGGTTTCAATATGGCTTCAATTCTTGAGGTTTGCAAGGCCGGATGCGACTATGTGGACTGTGGTATGGATCCTTTGTCATGGGGAACAGGTCATGCCGACATTATCAGTGTGCAGGCAATGTTGAAGGATGCAGGTTTCAAGGTTAAGGAAATCAATATTAATGCCTATATGAAGGCAAGAACCATGATTCAAGAATTCATGGACGACTTCCTTGGATTGTATATCAGTCCTAAGAATCGTATGATGAACTCATTGCTCGTAGGTCCGGGACTTCCGGGAGGTATGATGGGTAGCTTGATGGCTGACCTTGAAACAAACCTTGAATCTATAAATAAATATAAGGCAAAGAATAATCTGCCGCTTATGACTCAGGATGAATTGCTTATCAAGTTGTTCGATGAGGTGTCATATGTATGGCCGCGTGTAGGATATCCTTGTTTGGTAACTCCTTTCAGCCAGTATGTCAAGAATCTGGCAATGATGAATGTCATTCAGATGGAAAAAGGCAAGGAACGCTGGGCTATGATAGCAGACGATGTATGGGATATGATACTCGGCAAGGCTGGAGCACTGGCAGGTCCGTTGGCAGATGAGATTGTTGAAAAGGCAAAGAGCGAAGGCAGAACATTCTTTACAGGCAATCCTCAGGACAATTATCCGGATCAGCTTGACAAATACCGTCAGATGATGGCTGAAAAAGGATGGGAGACAGGTCAGGATGATGAAGAACTGTTCGAATATGCTATGCATCCTGCTCAGTATGAGGCATACAAGAGCGGAAAGGCTAAGGCAGACTTCCTGGCAGACGTGGAGAAACGCCGTGCTGAGGCTGAAAGCGGTTCAATGCCTAAGGAAGGTACTCAGGTGCTCACTGTAGATGTGAATGGAAAGCCTTATCGTGTGACTGTAGCTTTCAGTGACACTGCATTGCCAGCACAGTCTGCATCTGCTGATGGCGCTCAGCAGGCTGCTGCATCTGGCGAGGGCAAGGATGTGCTTTCTCCGCTTGAAGGAAAATTCTATCTCACTAAATCGGCTCAGGAAACACCTTTGAAGGTTGGCGATAAGGTTAATCCGGGCGACACTCTCTGCTATATTGAAGCAATGAAGACTTATATAGCAGTCAATGCCGAGTTTGGCGGTACTGTAACTGCCATCTGCATGAACTCAGGCGACTCTGTTTCTGAAGATGATGTATTAATGAAGATAAAGTGATAGATGTATGGAAGAGATTTTTGAACGATTATACGATATGACTGCGTTCAGCAATATCATTGCCGATCCGCGGTTCTTGATAATGTATGCCATAGCTTTCGTACTGCTTTATCTGGGTATAAAGAAACAGTACGAACCGCTGTTGCTTGTACCGATAGCTTTCGGTGTGTTGCTCGCCAACTTCCCTGGAGGGGAGATGGGAGTGATACAGGCCGATGAGAACGGTATGGTGATGGTGAATGGCGTGATGAAGAATATATGGGAAATGCCTCTGCATGAGATAGCTCACGAACTGGGACTGATGAACTTCATTTATTATATGCTCATCAAGACAGGTTTCCTTCCTCCGGTAATATTTATGGGTGTGGGTGCACTGACCGACTTCGGCCCTATGCTGCGTAATCTGCGTCTGTCTATTTTCGGAGCTGCAGCGCAACTTGGTATTTTTGCAGTGCTTATAGTAGCAATAATGGTGGGCTTTACTCCTCAGGAAGCCGCTTCATTGGGTATAATAGGTGGAGCTGACGGTCCGACGGCTATATTTACTACTATTAAATTAGCTCCGCATTTGCTTGGCCCTATAGCTATTGCGGCTTATTCATATATGGCTCTTGTTCCTGTAATCATACCATTAGTAGTAAAATTATGGTGTACCAAGAAGGAACTTAGTATAAATATGAAAGAACAGGAGAAGAAATATCCTCCTACTATTGAAATAAAGAACATGCGTGTATTGAAGATAGTATTTCCGATTGCGGTTACTACTATAGTGGCATTGTTCGTGCCAAGTGCTGTTCCATTGGTAGGTATGCTAATGTTCGGTAACTTGGTGAAAGAGATTGGTTCGAACACATCACGTCTGTTCGATGCCGCATCAAACAGCATAATGAATGCCGCAACCATTTTCCTCGGTATCTCGGTTGGTGCAACAATGACTACTGACGCTTTCCTGAACTGGACAACAATAGGTATCGTGATTGGAGGTTTCCTTGCTTTCGGTCTTTCAATATCAGGCGGTATTTTCTTTGTCAAGATCTATAATCTGTTTACAAAGAAGAAAATCAATCCGCTTATCGGTGCTACTGGATTGAGTGCCGTGCCTATGGCGAGCCGTGTGGCAAACGAAATTGCATTGAAATATGATCCGAAGAATCACGTATTACAGTATTGTATGGCAAGTAATATCTCCGGAGTGATAGGTTCTGCGGTAGCTGCCGGAGTGCTTATTTCTTTCCTTGGATAGAACTTTGAGATTAATATATTGTTAAAGTTTTTTATAGCAAAACTGCACAATATTAAAGAAAAGTGAGCAAAAGTGGCATATATTGTAAATAAAGCAGTATATTTGCAGGCGTAATAACAAATTTAAATATATGAGTTATAATTTGCTTAAAGGAAAAAGGGGTATTATTTTCGGTGCCCTTAACGAACAGTCTATAGCATGGAAAGTTGCAGAGAAAGCTGTAGAAGAAGGTGCAATAATCACATTGTCAAATACTCCTGTAGCAGTACGTATGGGTGAAGTTTCTGCTTTGGCAGAAAAATTGAACTGTGAGGTTATACCTGCCGACGCAACAAGCGTTGAAGATCTTGAAAATGTCTTCAAGCGTTCTATGGAAGTATTAGGAGGAAAGATAGATTTTGTATTGCACTCTATCGGTATGTCTCCAAATGTTCGTAAAAAACGTACATACGATGACTTGGATTACGATATGTTGAGCAAGACTCTTGATATCTCAGCTGTTTCATTCCACAAAATGATTCAGTGTGCAAAAAAACTTGATGCCATAAATGAATATGGTTCAATCCTTGCATTGAGTTATGTTGCTGCTCAGCGTACATTCTACGGATATAACGATATGGCTGATGCTAAGGCTCTGCTTGAATCAATAGCACGTAGCTTCGGATATATTTACGGTCGTGAACATCATGTTCGTATCAACACTATTTCACAGTCGCCTACTATGACTACTGCGGGATCGGGTGTTAAGGGAATGGACAAATTGTTCGACTTTGCTAACCGTATGTCTCCTCTTGGTAATGCTTCTGCAGATGAATGTGCAGACTACTGTATCGTGATGTTCTCTGACTTGACTAAGAAGGTTACTATGCAGAACCTTTACCACGATGGTGGTTTCTCAAGTGTAGGTATGAGTCTTCGTGCAATGGCTACATACGAAAAGGGACTTGACGAATATAAAGATGAAAATGGTAACATTATCTACGGATAATTGATTTTTAATGCGAAACATTTTAATCATAATATTAAGTTTATTAGTGCTTTCTGCCTGTCGCGATGACAGGCAGGAAGACTTTTTTTTATCTGAAGGAAAGATAAAAATCCACAGATACGACAGATTGCAGTTTGAAGCTTCTGCGCTGAACAGCTTCACTTCGCTGCAAAAAATGAATATGGATTTCCCTCATGCGACAAAAATTCTTATCGAGGATGTTCTGGCACTGGGATCGGTGAATGATGAGAAAATAAACGACCGGTTATGTGCATATTATTCCGATACTTCTCTTGTAAATCTGATGCTTGATGTGGAAGATAAGTATAAGGACCTCGGTAGTTTTGAAAAAGAACTGACAAAAGCTTTTGTTAATCTGAAGAAGGAACTTCCGTCTATGACAGTGCCGGCAGTATATTCACAAATATCGGCATTGAACCAGTCTATAGTAGTATCTGACAGTCTTATAGGAATAAGCCTTGACAAGTATATGGGTGAGGATTATCCTATGTATAAGAAGTATTATTATAATTATCAGCGTAAATCAATGTCTCCCGACAGAATAGTGCCTGACTGTATTTCATTTTATCTGTTGGGGCTATATCCTTTCCCATGGGAGAAAGACCACCGCTCGCTGTTCGATATTATGATGTACAGGGGGAAGATTGCGTGGATTACTGAGAAAGTGCTTGGTGAGAGCGATTACGGAGCCCGTATATTGGGATATGATAAGGAACAATTGGCATGGTGTGAGAAGAATAAAAAATCGTTTATTGAGTGGGTGGAGAAATCAAGACACCTCGAAAGTACAGACCCAATGATTATTCGTGCCTATATACAGCCAACTCCAAATAAAATCCTTAAAGATGAAGTACCGCCGATGATAGGTGTCTGGATGGGAATGCAGTATATAAATGCATATATGAAGAAAAATCCGGATGTAACGATAGAGAAGCTTCTGGAAGATACTGATTATGAAGGAATGTTGATGGACATTGATATTTAGTATTCAAATAGAAAATATGGAGACAGCATTATATTTATTGCCGGTAACGTTGGGAGATACATCTGTAGAGAAGGTTCTGCCGGTATATAACAAGGAAATTATCAGTGAAATAAAATACTTTATAGTCGAAGACGTTCGTTCGGCACGAAGATTTCTGAAGAAAGTGGATCATTCTATCGTTATTGATGATTTGACATTCTTTACACTGAACAAACATACTTCTCCCGAAGATATTTCAGGCTTTCTGAAACCTTTGGCTGAAGGGAATTCCATGGGAGTAATATCTGAGGCGGGTTGCCCTGCAGTTGCCGATCCGGGAGCTGATGTGGTGGCAATAGCACAGCGCAAGAACTATAAGGTTGTTCCGCTAGTCGGTCCTTCTTCCATAATACTTTCGGTTATGGCATCAGGATTTAACGGTCAGAGTTTTGCGTTTCATGGATATTTGCCTATTGATGCCAATGAGAGGATTAAAAGGCTTAAAGAACTTGAAAACAGAGTATATTCGGAAAATCAGACACAATTGTTTATAGAAACTCCATACAGAAACAATAAGATGATGGAGGATATAATGAAAGCTTGTCGTCCGCAGACAAAGTTGTGTATAGCAGCTAATATTACATGCGAAGGGGAATATATCAAGACTCGTACTTTGAAGGAATGGCACGGGAAACTGCCTGACTTGTCAAAGATTCCGTGTATATTCCTTATTTACAAATAAAATTCTTTCCATAAGCTGGCAGCGTCTTTAAGATGTTCCAGCTCTTTTTTTATGGATTTGTTCAGTTGGTGCTGACCGTTTTCCATATCTTCGAACTTGAAGAACTTTCCTTCAAGTCTTATGTCGCTTTCAGCTTTTAAGGGCAGTATGAATAAAAGAATGTTATTGCATATTCCGCATGAGCATTCTTCGCTATATTGTAATATAAGTCGTGGCTGAATGTTTTTTCCAGTAAATCTCTTGGCTGTTTTGGTGGCATACTTTATGCAGTCTTCTACTGTACCTTCAAGGTTTCTTTCAATAGGAAGGTCCCACACTTGTGATGGCATGTTTTTGTTCGAGAGCAGGAGCTTTCCGTTACAGACTGGTGCTATGCGTATTATGTTTTGTTTTGACAGATCGATTTTTGCCACAAAATGTATTCCTAACGTATTTATAATAAGGCAAATAATGTATATCGACACAGGAACGACATTTATCATGAAAAAGCGTCCTTCCGGACTCCAGTCGTGATTCAGTGTCTTTATTATATACAGAATTATGAGGTGAACCGATGAAAGAACAATGATTATTTTTGTCTCGAACTTATATGAAAAGCATATCCTTATGCCTAGTTTGCTGACAATGTCCTTATATAATTCGGGGGCAGTGTGATAAATGAAAGCAAATGCCATCAGCGAGAACTCTACAGTAGGAGTGATGGTATTGAGAGGTACATATTTATATCCCCAAAACAATCTGAGAACAAAACATGTACCTATACCTAATGTACCAAGCAGGAGAAAGAAATTCAGGTCTTTCATCCTGATAATGTTGTATGTAAGCATTATCAGGCTTAACAGCAGTCCCACACCTAGCATTTCAGTGTTGGGAAAGAAATGCAGACCTATTAATGTGATTATGATTGGTAAAAGTCCTATTGATACGATTTTGTTTCTTAGATTCATGCCCATATTCTGTTTGTTCTCTTTCATTATATATCAAAGTTTCAACAAACAAAATACCGTGATTGTTCACTTGTGGATGATATGTTTTTCCGCATGATATGATGAACGTACCAGTGGACCGCTTTCTACAGTCTTGAATCCCTTGTTTTCTCCTATTATTCTATACTCTTCGAACTGTTCCGGTGTGACATATTCCGCTACAGGATAGTGCTTATGCGAAGGCTGAAGGTATTGGCCTATTGTCAGTATCTTGCATCCTGCTTCAAGCAAGTCGTCCATAGTTTCCAGAACTTCTTCCTTAGTCTCTCCAAGTCCTACCATTATTCCTGATTTTGCTGTAATTCCGCTTTCCGAAATTTGTTTTATTACGTTGAGACTTGTGTCATATTTTGCTACGCTTCTTACCAGCGGACTGATTCTCCTTACGGTCTCCATGTTGTGTGACAGGATATCAGGTCTTGCCTCTATTACCTGACTTACCAGTTCCGGTTTACCCTGGAAGTCCGGTATCAGAGCTTCGATAGTAGTTTCTGGATTGACTTCTTTTATCTTCTGCAGTGTCTTTGCCCAGTGTGATGCTCCAAGGTCTTCAAGGTCGTCTCTGTCAACTGATGTGATAACTGCGTGGTTGAGTTTCATTAATTTTATTGATTCTGCCACGTTTGCCGGTTCGTTTTCATCGAGTGGGAGAGGCTTTCCTGTGCATGTATTGCAGAATTTGCATGAACGCGTACATATGGCTCCGCAAATCATGAATGTAGCCGTACCTTTGCCCCAGCATTCGCCCATATTGGGACAGCGGCCGCTGCTGCATATAGTGTGAAGTTTATGTGTATCTACAATTTTTTTTGTTTCTGCATATCTGGCGTTGGCTCCGATACTTATCTTCAGCCATTCCGGTTTTCTGATGTGTGTCATAGATTATGTTTTTAGGTGACAAGTAAATAAGTTGACGAGTTGACAGAACGTGTTTATGCTCGTGCCAACTCGTCAAGTATATTATAGATTTCTGATAAAGAATTCACTTACTCTGGTCATAAGGTGATGTCTGGTATTACCACCGAATATGCTGTGATTACGGTTTGTGTAAACCT
Source organism: Bacteroides cellulolyticus (assembly GCF_025567135.1). NCBI lineage: Bacteria > Pseudomonadati > Bacteroidota > Bacteroidia > Bacteroidales > Bacteroidaceae > Bacteroides > Bacteroides cellulolyticus. Next base: position 74,806 of record NZ_JAOQJJ010000006.1, on the reverse strand, counting down.
GCATATCAAACTGTTTGCCGGCCTGTACAAGTGCTTCCGCATATTCTGCACAGTTCTGATAGTGGACATTGTCATCGGCGGTGCCATGGATAAGCAACAGGTTACCTTTCAGGTTTTTGGCTCTGCTGATAGCCGAACCTGCTTCGTATCCTTCACCGTTTTCTTTAGGAGTACGCATGAATCTTTCCGTATATACAGTGTCGTAGTATTTCCAGCATGAAGGTGCTGCTATAGCAACTCCGGCTTTGAAAGCTCCGCTTCCGTCGCTCATTGACATAAGTGTGTTATAGCCGCCGAAGCTCCATCCCCAGATACCGATTCTCTTTCCGTCAACGTATGGCAGTGAACTAAGATATTTGGCTGTTTCAACCTGGTCTTCCGACTCTTTTACACCGAGATACATATATGTACATTTTTCGAATTCAGCTCCGCGTCCGCCTGTTCCGCGTCCGTCAACACATACCATGATGTAGCCTTTGTCGCACATATATGCTTCGAACATACCTCCGTCGCTGAAACTTCCGATGCCCCATTTGTCTAGTACCTGTTGTGAACCCGGACCGCTGTACTGGTGCATGATTACCGGATATTTCTTGCTTGGGTTGAAGTTTACAGGTTTCATTATCCAGCCGTTCAGTTCAGTTCCGTTGCTTGTCTTGAAAGTAAAGAATTCTTTCTGTGGCAAGTTCAGCGATTTGGTCTGTTCTTTAAGCTCCTTATTATCGAGCAGAGTTACAATTTCTTTTCCCTTATTGTTGTTGATGGTGATAAGGGTAGGAGTAGTCATGTTTGAGAAAGTATTTATGAAATATTCCATATTGCTGCTGAAGATGGCATTGTTTGTACCTTCTCTCTTCGAAAGCTTTGTAACTTCTCCTTTTTTGTTGACCTTGAATATGGCAGTTCTAAGAGGGCTGTTGTCGTATCCTCTATAGTAGAATTCATTTGTATTCTGATTCCATCCTAAGAAGTCTGTCACTTCGTACTTTCCTTTTGTAATCTGTCTTACAAGGTTACCGCCTATGGTGTAAAGATACAGATGATTGAATCCGTCTCTTTCGCTCATCATCACTATATTGTCTGTAAAGAACTCCATATTTGCATATGCAGGCTCCTTGATGTATTGCTCTGCCTCGTCACGAATAGTCAGTTTGCAGATTCCGCTTCTAGGATTTGCCATATACATGTCGAATCTGTTCTGATGGCGGTTAAGAGTCATTATAGCCAGTTTTTCCGGATCGGATGTAAACTTGATGCGAGGAATATATCCGTCTTCATCAAGCGGCAAGTCCATTTTTCTTGTAACCTTGCTCTTGATGTCAAAAGTATGTACTGTGACTTTAGAGTTTACTTCTCCGGCTTTAGGGTATTTGTATTCGTAAGCTCCCGGATAGTATTCGTATTCGCTTTTTTCAGGTGCCATTCCTTTATACCAAGGGAAAGAGAACTGTTTTACCTGACTCTCATCAAATCTGATGTATGCAATCATTTTGCTGTCGGCACTGAACTCGAATGCTCTGTTGAAGCCGAATTCTTCTTCATAAACCCAGTCTGGGATACCGTTAAGAACTTTGTTGTACTCTCCGTCCTTTGTCACCTGCGATTCACTGTTTCCGAAAAGAAGCTTCACAAGATATATGTTATTGTTTCTTACGAATGCTATCTGGAAACCGTCCGGTGAGAAAAGAGGAACCTGTTGCGGACCGTTCTTTGACAGAGGTTCCATCTTGTTGTTCTTTACGTTGTAGATATAATATTCGGCTGTAAACGAACGTCTGTATATAGGCTTCGTTTCTGTCTGTATCAGGATTAGCTTTTCATCGGGCGACATAATATAGTCGTCGAACGATTTAAGACTACAGTCGCGGGCTGTTGTTATGTCGAAAATTGTTCCGACTTCTTCTCCTGTCTTGAATGAGTACTTTACTATTCTTTTCTTGTCGGCACTGATCTGAGTGTAATGTTCGCCGTCAAGCATTGGTCTGAGACCGTAAATATTCTTTGCACGGTATGTTCCGTTAGCAACATCTTTTAGAGTTACCTTTTCTGCATGAATGCCGAATGTCAATCCGACAATCATTAGCAATAGTGCGAATAATCTTTTCATGCGTAAATAAATTTAATGTTATAGTTCTTCTTTTTGTTCTATTCCTATTTTGTCTTTATTCTCTATTTCCGTAGAGTTCTGTTGCGGTAATTTTTTTATTTCTTTGTTTTCCTTTATCTCTTCATCCTTTTTTTCTTCCTTATCCTTTATGCCGAACAGCCATCTGAAGAATCTGACGAAGGCATTCCTTTTCTTAACTTTTGTAGTATTTCCTATTGTAGTTTCCTCTTTATCCGGAAGTTTCGTAGAAATAATTGAATCACTGCCTATAGAATCGTTTGCAATGATAGTACTGTCGCTTAAAAGTTTGTTTTTTATGATACTGTCGTTTATAATACTGTCCTGAATCAAAGTGTCAGGTCTCAATATTGTACTGTCATTTAATGTGATGAGACTGTCACCGGAAATTTCCTTTATCGGATTATTCTCTATTACTACCGGTTTAGGTACAGGTATCTTGAATGCAATAGGTACTGAATATTTGCATCTTACCTTTACACCATGGTCAGAAGCAGGTGTCCATCTTGGCATGCCTTTAATCAGGTTCATGGCAACTGAGTCAAGCGATGCTTCCAGTCTTCTGACTACTTTGGGGCTTGTAATATCACCGTTTTTCTCTACGACAAACTGCATTACTACCACACCTTCAATCTTGTTTCTTTTTGCTTCTTCAGGATATTTCAGATTACGGTCTATGTATCTCTTGAAGTATTTCATTCCTCCGGGATATTCAGGCATTGTTTCTACGCTGGAATAAATCTTTTCACCGCTTTTCTTTCGCATCACAATAGGATATGCATCTTTCTGATTCATGAGGAACGGACTTACGGTCATAGAAATGTTTTCCATTCCGTCGGCTCTGATTATTATGTAATGATTGAAGTCGGCATCAATGGAGAACAGACCTATCTCGTCGGTTGTGGCATATCTTCCTGTTCCCTGTATGCTTACAGTTGCTCCCGTAATAGGTTCGCCGTCCTCGGTTGTTACTATTCCTTCAATATTGAAGGTGCTGTTTTCCTGTTTGAATCTTAATATATCTTCCTTTGTGTCTATACAGAAATTCAGTACTGTATTTTCTTCATCCAGGGTAAATGTTTTCTCTGGGTTCTTGGTATCTTCGTTCAGATAGATGTTTGCTGTTCGTTTATAGTTCTTTGGAATTTCATATTCGAAATTGATAATTCCGCATGAATCAACTTTATAAACTTCGCTTCTTCCTGTTATTTTTAGAAAAATTTTTGTCTGAGGTTCACCTATGGAGTTCTTAACCTCCACCTTGAATTTAGTTTTTCCGTTATCATTGATACTGCTTATAATAGGATTTGCATTTGTCCTGATAACTGTCAATAATATTATGCTTGTTATATAAAGGTTAATTCTTCTCATTGATTTCATTTAAATAAAAAAGCTTTGCAAACGTTTTTAAAACCATTTGCAAAGCTAATAGTATTCTCTCTTATAAGTATAAGATGAATTGTTAATAATGATGAACTTATTGTCTGTTATTGTGTAATAACAGTCTTTTTCTTCAGACGGAAATATTTTCTCACTTTTCTGAGTTTCTCTTCCACGTGCCTGTGGCTTATCTGTATTTGTCGGCGATAAACGATACAGGTCGTTATGAAATATATACCTGTTTGTAGCCACAATGCTCTGAATTCAGTAAGTACGTCGGGCAGTGTAGCTCCCATACTGTTGATTCTTACGAATCCGTTTATACCGAATGTAGAAGGGAATATCCAGGATACTACTTTCCAGAAATCAGGTATTGCAGCTCCCGGCCATGAAATACCGGAGATGAACAACAGAGGTACTGACGTAAATACATATATCATCATACACGATTCTCTGTGATGGATGAATATGGAGCATGTCATTGCAAAGAAAATACATGCCGACAGATACGGGAGGATGAACAGAAGCAATGTCGTCGGATTCGGAATCTGTACAAGGCTGAACATCCTGGGGACTACACACAGCACGTATGCCGATACTATGGCATAAATAAGGAAGTAAGCCAAAGATTTACCAAGCACAATTCGCAATGTACCGTTGTACTTTCTGCTTAAAGGTACGAGATCCTGAAATTTGTTCGTTTCTCTTGCCGTTCCCGCAGACAGGCCTATACCAAGCAATAAAGTTTGCTGTATAACCAGTATAAGTACGGCAGGAATAAGGAAACTGGCAAAGCCGTCCTGTGGATTGAACAGTGATATATCTTCGTATTCAATGGGAGCTGTGCCTATTTCGTCCTGGCGTGCGGTTGTATTTCCCATTCGTTCGATTTTTATATCCTTGTTCATGTCAAGCGATACGTTTGTTGTAGCCATCAGCAGAGATTTGTAATAGAGCAAACCACTCATATCGCTGAAAATGCTTACCGAAGCCTGTTTTCCCTGTGAGATATTGCGGGCAAATTCTTCGGGAATGTATATTATTCCATATACCCTTCCTTCTTCGATAAGATTCTGTGCTTCCTCCATGTCGGCACAATAGGATTGCACTTTGATGTCAGGAGTGGCATCTACCATTCGTATGAATTCCCTGCTCAGCGACGAACGGCTGTTGTCGACCACGGCAGCAGGAACATCCCTTACCACTTCTTGTGTATATATAAATGCATAGACCAGAGGGTATGCCAGAGGGACAAGAATGAAGAATATAAGTACCCCCTGATCCTTGAATACATTCTTCAGCTCTCGGGCACAAATATGGAACAGACTTGAAATACCCTGACGGACAATATTTCTAAACGGTTGATGTTTCATAATTCAATAGGGTGTTAAGGGAGATATACGTATGTTTCCATAATCTGCCTTAGTTTCTTCAGTACAAAGAAAGGCAATAGCAGGAACAGCATTAGTGCAACTACCGAATGCCAGGCATAGATTATAGGGTAACCGTTCAGTGCCTGGTTAACGTATAGCAGAAAGTAGTGCCTCAACGGGAACAGGTTGCTCAGAGCCTGGAGGGTAGGGTGCATTGCCATCACAGGGAATGTAAATCCTGAAATGGAGAATGACAGTACTCCCCACAGTGATGCCGCACTGAGGGCAAGACGCATCGAACCGAACAAACCGTAGAAGAAAATGCCTACAGACTGCGACGCCAATACAAGCAGCAGTCCTGCCATTATCATAGAGAAGATTCCTCCGTGACATGGGAAATGCAGAAATCCGTACAGATAAATATTATGGAATGTTGCCATAATAAAGAATATCAGTGTCTGAGGAAGAATCTTTCCTATTAGCGCCATAACTATGGAATTGTCTGCCAGTGCCATAAGTTCTTTTCCTGTATTTTCCTTTATCTCCGTTCCTAAAGTATATGCTGTTGTCATGAATATCAGCAGCATAAGCACACCCGGGAAAAGAGTGTTACACAGATAGATGGAATAATTCAGCCACGGATTGTTTATGGCATGTGTGTCTATGACAATGGGTTGCAGAAATGCCATTGCCTGATCTTCTGTTGCTCCTTTGGCATAGAGAGTGGCTCTTCCTACAGCTCCACCTGCAAGCTCGGACATTGTCCTCATATCCCTGTAAATCAGTGATCCTGCAATGAGATATGAATAGTTTGCATAGAACGAAACCTTAGGCTGTCTGCTGGCTAGTGTTTCCTCTGTTGTTCCTTCAGGAATGTAGTAGAAAGCATATATATCGCCTTTTTGTACGGCTCTGCGAGCTTCAGCCACACTGGTGTAATGCGCCACTATTTTTGTCTGCTGGAATGCATCCAGATTTCTGATTATGTTTCTTGTGGTAGATGTGTTGTCGAGGTCCACCACCCCGGCAGGCAAGTCTGTCGGCAGTCCGTTACTCATCAGAGTAGCGAAAAACACATAACAGAGCAGAGGTGCAATAATCATACAAAACAGATACATCGGTTTTGTAGCGATACGAAGCACCTCGCGCCTCATTATTTTTATAAGTTTATAGGCGGTATTCGACATATTCCTTTATTATTTTTCAATTATGGCAGACATTCCGGGACGCAAGTTCTCTACAGTATCTACAGCTTTTGCTCTAACTTCAAAAGTCTTGAGGTCGAACTGTCCTGTAGTTTTTGTAGCTTTCCATGCTGCGTAGCTTCCCAGGTCTTTCATATAGTAAACCTTTAGTACGGCATCTTTTTCAAGAGCAGGAATGTAAGCCTTTATTTCTCCACCTACTGTGAAGTCTTTAAGCAAATCCTCTCTTACGTTGAATGTAAGCCACATATCGTCAAGCTGTGCCACATTCATAATAGGAGCGCCAGTACCTACCAGTTCGCCCACTTTAGGGAAAATTTCTGTCACTTCACCGTCTGCCGATGCTACAAGATAAGTCTCGTTTATATAAGAAGATACTTCTGCTACGGCACCTTTTGCACGTTCCACCTGAGCGGCAGCCATCGCCTTATCTTCAGCCTGAGCTCCGTTCTTTGCCATTGTATATTGTGCGTTTGCAGCCTTTTCTGTGGCTTTCATTGCTTCGTACTGAGCTTTAGCTTCGTCTCTTTTCTGTTCTGAGATAACTCCCTGCTCATACAGATTGTTAACTCTTTTATATGATTTCTCGGCTATTTCCAGACCTGCTTTAGCTTTTTGCCACATCTCGAAGGCAGCCTGAAGCTGTTCGGCACGAGTACCTCTGTTTGCTTTCTGGTTCATTGCCAGTGCAGCCTGTTCTGCAGCCTGAGCCTGCATCAGTTTGGCCATCACATCCGGTGCTTCAAGTATGGCAAGTGTGTCGCCGGCTTTTACCTGATCGCCTTCTGTTACGAAGTATTTCAAAATACGTCCCGGTACCTTGCTTGAAACCCTGTATTCAGTAGCTTCAGCCTGTCCCTGTATGATTTCAGGACCTTTACCAAGAGTGAAGAATCCAATAACGCTAACGATGACTATAGCAGCCACCAATGTGAAAAATGCCAGCAAAACGTTGCTGTGTTGTGATTTATCAGCCATATCTTTTTATTATTTTAATGTTCCCATTGATTTTAGTAAATACAGTTCGCTCATTTTCATGTCTATCTGAGCGTCTATTTTGCCCGATTGTGCAGAAAGCCATGCTGTTTGTGCCTCAAGTACATTGCTTGTAGGTATCACGCCTTCCTTGAAGCCGAGAGTCGCGAAACGAAGGTTTTCTTCAGCCTTGTCCATGTTCTGTTCTGCCATGTGAAGCTGTTTTGTAGCTTCGTTCACCTTATATGAGCTTTGTGTCACCTGAAGTTCCACTTTTTCCTTCACATCTTCAAGCTGGTATCTTGCAATGTTCGCTTCAGCTTTTGCAGCTCTGACTTTATAGATACCTTCTCCCCAGTGGAACACAGGAACTTTCAATACTACTCCTGCAGCCCAGAAACCTCTGAATTTGTTTTCGAAACCGTTAACAAGTGAAGGATTTGTTACTGCATAGTTTGCTGTAAGGGCAAGCGAAGGAAGGAATTCCGAACGTACCACGTTAACTTTCTGTCTGTATATCTGCGATGCCAGTTCAAGGCTTTTAAGCTCATGTCTGTTGGCTAAAGCAGTGTTTACATTGCTTTCAGTATATAAATTAGGAAGTGTAAGGTTGTCCATATTTTCATCTTCCAGAGAAATATCTGTATCAAGAGGCAAACCGCATATCTGGCATAAAACCATCTTCGAAAGGCTCAATCCGTTTTCCACTTTCAATAGAGTCACTTCAGCTTCGTTCTTCTTAACCTTAACGCTAAGGCCGTCTGCTTTTGTTGCAACACCTTCGGCTATCATCTTGTCTATATCCGAATCAAGAGTTTCAAGCAGTTTGAGATAGCTTTCGGCCAGTTTCTTTTTGTTGACCAGAGATACAACCTGCCAATAAGCCTTGTCTGTATTCAGGATAAGGTCTTCAATACCGGTAGCATGTTGCATCTGTGCAAGCTGTTCTGCATATTTTGTAATCTTGTTATAAGCGATGATTTTTCCGCCCATGAACAATGGTTGGGTTAGGGTAGCAGCACCTGCAAACATGTTTCGTGTATCTGTGCGGAAAGCGTCAACAAGTCCTTGACCTACTCCGTTAAGTCCGGCTGTAAGTCCTGGTATCATGCCTTGAAGCGGTTCCAATAGCGAAGCCAATATAGGATTTGATGCGGCAATCTGCTGGAATTGTTGTTGCAGTTGTGCTCCGGTTGCAGTACCGATGTTACTGATTGAATTTTTCTGCTCGTCGCTGAGCAATGAAATCTCTTTTTGCGTACGCATGTAGGTCGCCATGATGTCGAACTTGGGCAGATAGTTCGTAAATGCAGCCTTTTTGTTATAGTGGGCGGCATTTATTTTCTCCTGTGCTATACGCAGTTCCTTGTTATTCTGGATAGCAAGGTTTCTGCAACTGTCCAGTGACAGGATGCGTTGGCTGAAACCGTTTATAGTAATTCCGGCCAATAGGATAATGCTAAGAAATCTTTTCATACCAAATGAAATGTTTTTATTGTTTGGTTGTCTATGCAACATTGCAAATATATGCCTTAATAACAAATAAACAAAGGATATTGTTGAAAAGATTTCTATTTTTTATTTTATGATTGCCGATTTAGGTTTCAGGTCGATTGAATTATTAAAACGAAGTTTCTCATCAATACTTCTTGATGCAGCATCCGGAGTCTCTGTTGTTGGGAAGCTTCCGGTTTCTATATGTTTTATTATAGGTATCATAAGTGAGTCCTGAGCTGTTCCCAACTCTCCTAATTCACCCTTGAAATTTTCTGCTATTTCATAATCAGGATTCAGTCCATTGGTATAATAATCGCTGAAATCTTCTGCATTGCTCAGCAGGCTGTTTGTCATCCAGAATTCTAGCATAGGAGCTTTTGCTTCGTCTGTATAGAGTTGTTGTGCTACGTTTTTTCCAAAAGTTGCAGTGCCAACCTGTATGAGTCTTCCTGCCATATATGGTCTTAGACAGTTAATCACTATTTCCGAAGCTGAAGCAGTGTTGCTTGATGTTATTACATATAAGTTTTTGTAATTTACTGGTGAACCGTTAGCCAATAATGACTGTTCGAAGTTCAAGATATCGGTCTGGTTAATCTTATCGTTATGTGTCATTTTAAGGAAGACATTTCCCATAGCTTCCTGAGGTGCAAGATTGGTGGAAACCAATTGTGCAATATTTACATATCCTCCCGGATTGTATCTCAAATCGAGGATAATATCATCTACTGATTGGCCGGCTATATCTTTGAACAGTTGCTTCAGATTTTCGGCATCATTGTTTCCGAATTCGTTATACATTATATATGCAACTCTTTTGCCGGCAATTTCTATTATGTCAGACTTGTAGAGATTATTGCATTCTACAATTCTGGGTGACGGCATTTGTACTGTCTGCAGTGTATCAAATCCTCTTTCGTTCAGCTTTCCCATGGTGAACAGATACGCTTCTTGTGGCGAAGTGATATAAAAAAGGTCCGAACTGTTTATCTTCTTATTATTGGCAGCTATAATGAGGTCTCCTCTTTTTAATCCGGCTTCCTCTGCAGGTGAATTTTCTTGGGTGTAAAGCACTCTTATACCGTACGAACCGTTCTCGGCTCTTACCATTGTACCTTCGAAACCGAAAGTAGGGGTTGTGGATGTGCTTCTTGTGGTAACGAAAACAGAATCTATGTGTGAGAATGTGGCTCCTGATTTTTTGTCTTTTGAAGAAACCATTGAACTGAGGAACTCACTCGGCTTTTTAAAGAAATTGAGTGAATTCTTGTCTGGTATGTCCTGATAGTAGAGGTATTCCTGCTGCATGGTTTCGTACATCCATGTCTGAGTTGTAATAAGCGCGTAATATTCTCCCGAACGATCTTCACCGCATGAAGAAACAAGGGCGGATATAGCAAGTCCGCCCATTATTCCAGATATAATATTTTTCATCTTATACATTCTGTCGTGATTATTTAAGAGTAAACGAACCTTGTCCAATCATGTTGCCATCTGCAAAGACATATACTTTATATGTACCCGACGGCATGAATTCCTCTACATCCCAATATAATGTAACAGTCTGTTCCTCACCTGTATATTCTATCATTTTCTTCATAGAATATGAAATGTTTCTGTCTTCGTATGGAAAAGTGTTCGAATCGCTTTTAGTCAGAACTTCATTATCAGGTTTGGCTATTCTTACATATACAGTTTTATTTCCGGTTTTAGCTGTAATGTTCTTTACAATAGTGAATGATACTGCAAGTTTTTTTACGTCCTTGGCTTTTCTTGCTTCACGGTTACGTTTGTTAAGCGGCTCTGTCACTATGTTTGTGGCGTCAAGCTGTGATGCCAATGTAACTTTTTCGTTCAGAGATTCTTTTTCTTTAGACAGGTTTGAAATCTGTCTTGTCGCTGCGCTATATTTACTTTTTACTTCTTTATTTTCTTCCTGTAGGGCTGCATTGATTTTGTTTAGAGAGTCTATTTGCATAACATAGCTTCTCAATACGGCTCTTACGGTTTTAAGTTCCTTTTTCAGCCTCATTATTTCAGCAGCATTGCTTGTTTTTACCTGGCGAAGTTCTTCAAGTAACCTTTGTGTCTTTAGCTTTTCGCTTTCCAGCTTTTCTCTGAGTGAGTCATTGTTTATCTGTATTTGCAATTCGTCATACTGTGTGGCAAAAGTGCTGTACTCGTTTTCCATTTCCATTTTTTCTATGGCAAACAGTTCGGACATTTCTTTGTTTTGCTGCATCTGATGGATTGCAAAGAATGATACACCAGCTACAATAATAGCTAGAATTACTATGATTATTAGAGACTTATTCTTATTCATAATTTTATTTATTGGTAATATGCCGCAAAAATACAATAATTATGTCAAGATGTATGGTTTTGGTCTCCAAAAAAAACATAATATAGTCTCTATTCGAATATTACCTTCTCTGAAGGGTCTGTTTTCCATTTGCGGAAGGTGAATTGCGAATATTTTGATTTGTTATCTTCAATCCATAGGTTTAAACTATCTACAATATTATTATATTCTTCTTGAGTGTCTGAATAAAATACGGCTTTTTTTAATGCTGTTTCACTTTTGAAATCTTCATGTATTGTTTTTTCTATGTAGTCAATAGGTAGAATACAGTTATAATAATGTCCTGGATTGTTTTTGTAGCAAATGCCATAATATCCTTTTTTATATTTAGACACAAATATGTTATATAATCTCATTTCATTGTTAACACAAATCGTAGAGGCATTACTTGTTATTGCATTTTTGTTTATGTTATTGTTTATTTTGCAGTTTAAGATATTCCCATTGTTTTGATATACAAAAATACCTAGTAAGCCATTGTTGTATTCTAATTGCAAATTTGATATGCTACTGTTTATAATCGAACCTGTATTGATAACTGAGAAGCCTGCATAGCTTTTTTGTTTTTCCTGATACATATTTATGATTCCATTAGTAACGTGGCAGTTGTCTATAGTTCCGGCATTCATTCCCACGAACAAGCATCCTGTACTGTAAGAATTATATTCAGGTAAACTAAATTTACAGTTGTTTATGGTTAAATCTTTTATGTATCCGTTTTTTTTATTTTCTCCAAATAGACCAAGGTTTACAATGTCTTCTTGATTTATTTTCAGATTTGATAATGTGTGATTGTTCCCGTTGAATGTATAATTGAATTCTTTTATAATGGAAATTTTTCCCGCCTCCTCATCCGTGAAACTCAAGTCATTGTATAAATTGAATATTTTTTTGCCGTTTATCTCTGTATAGAAATCTTCAAGTTTTTTCCCTTCATATTCTGTTTCACCATTTATAAGATGAGTGAACGCTATGAAGTCTTTTGTAGTATAAATGCCGTTTCCTTTGTTTTTGCTTACATTACATATGTATTCATACCCTCTTTCGAAAATGTCCTCATTTATAATCACTTCTTTGGACATTATGTTGTTACTCTCTATCTTAAACGACAGGCTCATTCCATTCATAGCAGGTATGAAGAATTCATATTTACAATTATCGTTTTTATCGAAAGTAAAACTTCCGCTGTTATTCTCTGTCGTTGTGTATTCACATGTCTTAAGATTGATACTGTTTACTCTTTGAGGTATGTTTACGTGAACTTTTTTAATCGTATCGTTTAGTCCCTTCTCAATGTTTATAATGAATTTTGCAAAAATATGATTGAAACTTAAACTTATTTGTTCTCCGGCTTTAACACTGTTTCTGTAGCATACTACATCTTTCAGCTCACCATTCTCGTAATAAAGATCTTCGCTGCTGTGAATTATCGGATAATATGCTGTAATGTTGGCGTCTCCGTCATCAATATACCAATTGTCGTCTTTTAAGCCGCTCCATTTTCCATCAGTATAATATAGTGTGTCTCCGTTGGCTTTAACCCCTCCTTCACTGAAGAATAGTATGGAACCGTCTTCGGGTATATAGCTGACAGTTGATGCTCTGGAATTAATGTCTTTGAAACCGGACATGGAATTTCCGGTAATTGTAACTAGTTGAGTTCCTTTAAGATTGTTCTCTGTGAAGTTTTCTTTTGTACATGCTGCCAATATTAATATTGTAATGGCCGATAGTAAAGTGCTTGTTTTCATTGTTATAAAATTAGATGTATATATAACAGTCAGGTTATAACAATGGTCCATTATATGGAATAAAAAAAACGCTGCCATACCTTCTCAGGCGGGCAGCGCAAGCTACAATACAAAATACAAATACAACTAAACGAGATATCTTAAATCATAAAGATTTAATTCTAAACTATTCCTTGAGCCATCATTGCATGAGCTACTTTCATGAAGCCTGCAATGTTAGCACCCTTCACATAATTTATATATCCATCAGGTTCAGTTCCGTACTTGACGCACTGTTCGTGGATATTATGCATTATATGATGAAGCTTTTCGTCAACTTCTTGTGCGCTCCAGCTCAGATGCATTGCGTTCTGGCTCATTTCAAGACCTGATGTTGCAACACCACCTGCATTTACTGCTTTACCAGGTGCATACATTATCTTATTTTCGATGAATGCATCTATTGCTTCAGGCGTACAACCCATGTTTGAAATTTCTCCGACGCAAAGTACGGAATTTTTTATCAAATTTCCAGCATCTTCGCCATTTAATTCGTTCTGAGTTGCGCAAGGAAGTGCAATATCTACCTTAACTTCCCATGGACGACGTCCCGGAACGAATTTTGAACCAGGGAATTTTTCAGCATAAGGTTCAACTATATCGTTGCCCGAAGCACGAAGTTCAAGCATATAGTCAATCTTTTCGCCACTTATTCCGTCTGGATCGTATATATAACCGTCAGGTCCTGAAATAGTCACAACCTTTGCTCCCAACTGTGTGGCTTTGGTCGCTGCTCCCCATGCCACGTTTCCAAAACCTGAGATGGCTACAGTCTTGCCTTTAATGTCTATACCTTTCTTGTCAAGCATATGTTTTACGAAGTACAGACCACCGAAACCTGTTGCTTCCGGGCGGATTAGTGAACCTCCGAATTCGAGTCCCTTGCCTGTGAAAGTACCTGTGAATTCGTGGGTCAGTTTCTTGTACATACCAAACATATAGCCAACCTCTCTGCCTCCTACACCTATATCACCTGCAGGCACATCCATATCAGGACCTACATGACGCCATAATTCAAGCATGAACGCCTGACAGAAACGCATTATTTCCGCATCACTCTTTCCGCGAGGTGAGAAGTCGGAACCGCCTTTGCCGCCACCCATTGGCAATGTTGTGAGGGCATTCTTGAAAGTTTGTTCGAATCCAAGGAATTTAAGGATTGAAAGATTTACTGATGCGTGGAAACGGATACCGCCTTTATAAGGGCCTATGGCGTTGTTGAACTGTACTCTATAACCGATGTTAACCTGTACCTTGCCTTTGTCGTCAACCCAAGGTACACGGAAAGTTATTATTCTGTCCGGTTCAACCAAACGTTCTATCAATGATACTTTTTCGAATTCAGGATGTTGGTTATAAACATCTTCGATAGAGAGTAATACTTCTTTTACTGCTTGCAAATACTCCAATTCACCGGGATGCTTAGCTTCCAGTGAAGCCATGATTTGGTTGATATTCATAATTCAAAATATTAAGGTCTGACAAAATGAAATGTTTTGTATATGCAAAGTTATGAAATTATATGTATTGGCAAAATCTTCCGGCGTGTTTTTGTGTGAAATAATGATAAAAAGTAAGTATGCTTTAAAAAGTCGGTCTAGTGATGAATTGATTTTAGAGAGTGTTAGGAAAAATTTAAGCACGCAGAAAGCGGAACACGTTCGTGTTACGCCCGCGACACGTAGGTGTTACACGCGTTACACGTTCGTGTTCCGCTCGTTACACGTACGTGTAACGCTAATTGAAACTAAACTTTTTTTATTGAAATATTATTTTTTTCTGATAAATCTCTTCATTCCCTCAGTGTAGAACACACGTGTAGAGTCCTTATCATCCGAGTATATGAAATATGCGTCAATTTCCGGGTGTGCGTTGCAGATGGCAACAGCGGAGTCCAAACCAAGAACCATGAATGCTGTAGCATAGGCGTCTGCTGTAGCACAGTTCTTTGCTACTACAGTCGATGACAGAATATTGTGCTGTACTGGGTATCCCGTACGAGGGTTGATGGTGTGGGCATATTTCTTTCCGTCCTTATAGTAGAAGTTGCGATAGTTTCCAGATGTGGCAAGTCCGGCATTTGTGATTTCAATCACTGTCTGAAGTTCCTGGTTTACTGACAGAGAATCGTCTATCGGTTTGTTTATTCCTATTCTCCACGGATTCATTTTCGGATTCTTGCCTTTCAGGACAAGTTCGCCGCCTATGTCTATCATGTAGTTTTCCACTCCTTTGCTGTCGAGCAGGCGTGCCACATGATCCACTCCATAGCCTTTTGCTATGGCGCTGCAGTCAAGCATAGTCCTGCTGTCCTGCTTTATTATCTTTCCGTCTTTCAGTGAAATCTTTTCGAAACCGACAAACTGGCGCAGTGAGTCTATCGTCTCGCGGCTTACGTTCGTTGAACTGTCGAACCCAAATCCCCATGCGTTGACCAGAGGAGCTACAGTTATGTCAAAAGCTCCGTCTGTTTCTTCTGATATTCTTTTTGCCAGCGTATAGACGTCTGTCAGAAGACTGTCGGCAGTCATATCAGTATTATTGTTTATTTTTGTTATGACAGAAGACTTGTTGAATGGTGATAGTGAGTTGTCAACTTCTTTCAATGCAGCTTCAATCTCCGGTTTCAGGTTGTCGGCATGCTGGTATGTTATCTTATATACTGTGCCGAACACTAGTCCCTGGTCGGTGTGGAACGGTGGCTGTTTCTTCAATATGAGTACTGTTCCCACTATTAGCAGAACGAGGAATGGTATCTGCCATTTCAATGATTTATTGTTCATGTCTTTTATTTGTTTTTTATGATAAATGTTCGATAAGTATTTTTACTCCTATGCATATCAGTACCAGTCCTCCGAATATCTCCATTCTGAGATTGAATCTTTTGCCGAAGAACACACCGATGAGGCTGCCTATTACTGATATCACGAAAGATGCTACGCCTATGGCTGCTAGCGGATATGCCAATGAGCTTAGTGTGCTGAATCCGGTAAAGGCGAATGATATGCCTACTGCCAGTGCGTCTATACTTGTGGCAACAGCCAATGTGAGGATAACTTTTAGTTTGCTTGGGTTGAAACTTTCGGATTCTTCATCACTGAAGTATTCCTTTATCATTCTTACGCCAAGAAATGTCAGGAGTCCGAATGCTATCCAATGGTCGTATGCCTCTATGTAGTGATGAAAGCCTTTTGCTCCCAACCATCCAAAGAATGGCATCATAGCCTGAAAGAAGCCGAAGAAGAAGCCCATTTTGAGAAATGTTTTCCACTCAACCTTATGTAGTATTATACCGCTTGCCACTGAAACGGTGAAACAGTCGATGGCGAGGCTTATCGCCAGAAGCCATATTTCAATTACGCTCATATATTTTATATTTGACAAAATAACAAAAGGACATAAAGGTTTTGTTATGTCCTTATATTAAAACGGAAGATTATACATCAGATGATAGGATAGTGTAAATCCTGTTCCTGCATTTTCACCGTATCCAGGTATGTACCAGGGTTCCGTGTTAGGGTATTTGGTGTAGCTGAGGCGTTTTTTGTATCTGACGCTCCACCCCATACAGAAACCTTTGTAAATTCTGACTTTCATTCCGCCTACCAGTTCCAGCCAGTGGGCTGTGGTGTTTACACCATGATATGAGAACGGCACTTGTATTTGTCCGCCATAATTAGGGTCGGTCATTGTCGGTCCGTCCACATCGTAAACGAATGATGAAAATCCGTATCTGATTCCACCGTATAGAAATCCGGGCAGATGAGGCTTGTTGTAAAAGAAGTTATAGTCGGCTCCTATCTTGAAAAATGGAGCAGCCGTCTTGTATCGTATGTCGGTGGCATCGCTTATTGTGTTCACTTTACCGTATCCCACCTCTAAAACAGGCAGAAAACGGTTCAGGAGATTAGCTTGAAGCATTACTTCGCTGCTAAGGATGTCGCTGCCCAATACATAGTTGCCCAGACCGGCTACTTCTACACCTATGGTGGTTCCCTGATACAGTTTTACGTTTTCTGTCTTTTCCTTGTCCTTTTTATTTTGTGCGAAAGCATACATCGGACATATCAGCAGACTACTGAGTATCAGAAACTGTAAAATATATCCTGAAGTTTTCTTTCTCATAATTGTCAATGTTTGCATTTATTGTTACTATGGAGTCTATCCCGTTGCTGTGTGTCACTTCTGTTGCTTCGTGAAACATCATTGTACCGCAATCGACACTCATAAAATATGGTATATTGCGATGTTTTATTGTGATATAGTCCTGCTGTTCACCGTTGTAATTTATAATGAAAGTGGTTTGGTCATCATAGCTCAAAGGCACTTTGAATGTGCTGAGGTTGCTTTCTTTGTTTATCAGTGTATCGTTTATTACGGAGTCTTTCACTATTCTTTCTATGATTTCACCATTTTCAAGAGTGTCATAAACCGTTACGTCGGTAGTTATCTGTCCTATTATGCTTGTAGGTACAGTAGGTGCTACTGCCGTTCCGTGCTGGTTTACCATGGTGAATTTGGCATATGCCATGGCATTTGGCGGACAGCTTTCACCTTCGCAACTGTTCAGGATAAGTGTTGCAAGCAAGGTTATCGCTATGAATATTATGGGTAGTCTCTTCATCGTGTGTTAAAGTTCTTTTTCAATTTGATACTTGTTTCTCTCTGTGGAGTTGCGTGCTATAAGTTCTCCGAGGAATCCGGCTAGGAACAGCTGTGTACCCAATATCATAGTAGTCAGTGCAAGGAAGAAATATGGGTTATCCGTTACTAGACTGTATGGGTTGCCGGCATGCATGTTATAAATCTTCATTGCTCCAACAGCTATTACAGCCATAAATCCTAGGAAAAACATTATTGATCCCAGGAAACCGAAAATATGCATAGGTTTGACTCCGAATTTAGACAAGAACCATAAAGTGATGAGATCCAGGTATCCGTTTACAAATCTGTTTATTCCGAATTTCGTCTTTCCGTATTTGCGTGCCTGATGGTGTACCACTTTTTCGCCAATCTTGCTGAAACCTGCATTTTTTGCTAGATATGGTATGTAGCGGTGCATTTCGCCGTAAACCTCAATGTTCTTTATCACTTCGCGTCGGTATGCTTTCAGTCCGCAGTTGAAGTCATGCAGGTTCTTGATGCCGGAAACTTTTCTGGCTGTAGCGTTGAACAGTTTTGTAGGTATTGTTTTCGAAAGTGGGTCGTATCTTTTCTGTTTCCATCCTGAAACCAGGTCGTATCCGTCTTCTGTAATCATTCTGTATAGTTCCGGAATTTCATCTGGGCTGTCCTGTAAATCAGCGTCCATGGTAATGACTACATCTCCTTCAGCCTTCTCGAAACCGCAGAAAAGGGCAGGGGACTTACCGTAGTTACGGCGGAATTTTATACCTTTAATATTATCGTGCTTTTTGCTAAGATCTTCTATAACGTTCCACGAGTTGTCGGTACTACCGTCGTTTACAAAAATTATTTCATAGCTGAAACCATTTTCGTTCATTACTCGTTCTATCCATGCCTGGAGTTCCGGCAAGGATTCTTCTTCATTATATAAAGGAATTACTACTGATATGTCCATTTGGATATGTTTTTATTTCTTGATTATTTTATTTTATGGATTCTTCTTTCTTCGCATTGCCAATAATGCTGTAGGAAGTGATAGCAGTGCTCCGTAGAATATGTTTTGGAATATTAATTGCATGGTAAGCTGGAGTGCAGACATTGATGCTATGGTTTCAAGATTTTGTATCAGCTGGTCTATGGAAGTCTCCAGGTCTCCGGTCAGAGTTGATTTAAGATTTTCCAGTTGCTCCATGTATGTTCCCATGAGATAGCCGTTGTCGATAAAACGAAAATAGATATAATGGGCAGCTGCGGTAAGGAGTGAGGCGAAGAAATACATGTAGAGCGAGAATACCCATCCGCGTATGAATGACAGCTCACCGCCGCAGTAGCGTTCTCTGTATTTACGGATGTATATATATCCTAGTATGGGGACAAATAATGTCATGAATATGAACAGAAGTTGCAGAAGTGGTGTTTTGAATCCCATAGGCAGGAACGAGAATTTTATTATCCAGAATATTCCCATCATCGTACCGAAACGCATTGCATGTTCTTGTAGTGTCTTTGGTTTGTCTTCCATGTCTTTTCTATATATGTAATTATAGTGCAAAAGTAAGTTTTTTCGGCATAGGAAGTATATAAAACGAGGAAAAATCATCTTTTTATGGGAAAAACTTTATTTTTTTATCGAAGAATAGTTGCGTAATAAAAAAAAATGCCTACCTTTGCACCCGCAATCGAGAAACACCGATACGGTTTTAATCGAAAGCAGACATAACATGGGTAAGTCCCATACGGCCAGCTCCCTTCGAATCCTCCAGGGCTTGATCGCAGCAAAGGTAGTTGGTTGTAGCGGCGCGATATGGTAAGCTTACCCACCTGCCTCTTTAGCTCAGTTGGCCAGAGCACGTGATTTGTAATCTCGGGGTCGTTGGTTCGAATCCGACAAGAGGCTCGAAAAAACAAACATATTTGGAATATTATTCCCCTTGCCTCTTTAGCTCAGTTGGCCAGAGCACGTGATTTGTAATCTCGGGGTCGTTGGTTCGAATCCGACAAGAGGCTCAAAAAACAAACATATTTTGGAATATTATTCCCTTTGCCTCTTTAGCTCAGTTGGCCAGAGCACGTGATTTGTAATCTCGGGGTCGTTGGTTCGAATCCGACAAGAGGCTCAGAAAATCAGGTTGAATATTCAATCTGATTTTTTTGTTGTTATAAACGAAATGCCGTCCGGAAATCTTTTGGGATGTTCGGACGGCATTTTGTATATATAGATATGAAATGTATAGACATAAAAAAAGGAGCACCGCCGTACTCCAACCTTTGTTAACCTTAAAATCTAATACTATGAAAAACACATTGCAAAGGTACGGACTTTTTCGTAATCTGCAAGTTTTGTGTGCGAAAACACGTGTTTTATAACATGGTTTAACTAATTTCTTCTATTTGAAAATCTTATTAACAAAAAAGGAGGCATTTAAGCCTCCTCTGATTTTTCTGTTTGTGGTTTTATATGCATCCCTTGCTTGACGGTACTTCAAAATGATAGACATCGCGTTTTACTGCCATTTTAATGCTCCTTGCAAGGGCTTTGAAAATGCCTTCAATCTTGTGGTGTTCGTTCTGGCCTTCAGCCTTTATGTTGAGGTTCATTCGTGCCGAGTCACTTAATGACTTGAAGAAGTGCAGGAACATTTCTGTAGGCATATCGCCTATTTTCTCCCGTTTGAATTCTGCGTCCCAAACCAGCCATGCGCGTCCGCCGAAATCCAGTGCAACCTGACACAGACAGTCGTCCATAGGCAGACAGAAGCCGTATCGTTCTATTCCGCGCTTGTTGCCTAATGCCTTGTAGATACATTCTCCAAGAGCTATGGCTGTGTCTTCTATAGTGTGATGTTCATCTACCTCGAGGTCGCCTTTTACTTTTATCGTAAGATCCAGCCCCCCATGTTTGCCAATCTGTTCCAGCATGTGGTCGAAAAATCCCAAACCTGTACTTATATCGCAAGCTCCATTCCCGTCGAGGTTGAGGCTTATATAGATATCGGTTTCTTTTGTTGTTCGTCTTACTTCAGCTTTTCTCTCTCCGGCAAACAGGAATTCGGCTATCTTGTCCCAGTCCTTTGTCGCAAGGGAACAATATTCTTCCAGTGATTTCTCTTTCAGGATTTCTTTGTCGTCTTGCAGGAGAATAGCTTTACATCCCAGATTTTTCGCCAGTTCTACGTCTGTGGCACGGTCGCCGATAACATAGCTTCCGGCCAGGTCGTATTCAGGATTGTCGATATATTTTGTCAACATTCCTGTGCGTGGCTTTCTGGTAGGTGCATTGTCTTCAGGGAAACTTCTGTCTATACATACATTGTCGAATGTAATTCCTTCGTTTTCCAAAGTTTTCATTACGAGGTTGTGTACAGGCCAGAATGTGTCTTCCGGAAACGAGTCTGTACCTAATCCGTCCTGATTGGTTACCATTACGAATTCGTAGTCCAGTTTTTCGCGCACAAAACTCAGATTTCGGAAAACTTTAGGGTAGAACTCAAGTTTTTCGAAAGAATCGAGCTGATAATCGACAGGTGGTTCTATCACCAGTGTGCCGTCGCGGTCTATGAATAATATCTTTTTCATTGCTACTCCTTTTATTTATAGTTCTCAAGTGCCTCTATAAGCTTGTCGTTCTCCGGACGCGAGCCTATAGTTATCCTGAGGCAGTTGTGACACAAGGTGATGTTGGTACGGTTTCTCACAATTATACCGTTGCCAACAAGATGGTCATAAATCTTTTTGGCGTCGGTCACCTTTGCTAGGAAGAAGTTGGCATCGGTAGGGTAGATATGTTCGCAGCATGCCAGTTTGCCGAATTTCTCTATCAGTCTTGTCCTTTCTGCAAGCAGAGTCTTCACCCATTCCTTTATCTGATACTCTTTTCCTATCATGCTGATGGCTTCTGTCTGTGTCAGGTGGTTCACATTATAAGGATATTTCACCTTGTTGAACACAGATATGATTTCTTCCGAAGCGAACGCCATACCGAGACGGATGGCTGCACATCCCCATGCCTTTGAGAATGTCTGCAGTACTACCATGTTAGGATA
This sequence comes from Bacteroides cellulolyticus, assembly GCF_025567135.1. Taxonomy (NCBI): domain Bacteria; kingdom Pseudomonadati; phylum Bacteroidota; class Bacteroidia; order Bacteroidales; family Bacteroidaceae; genus Bacteroides; species Bacteroides cellulolyticus. Next base: position 53,430 of record NZ_JAOQJJ010000006.1, on the reverse strand, counting down.
TTTGTCAAGCATCGTGGTGAATGAAACTTCATCCGAGAAGTCGATGTAAGCTTCGTCTATAACCACTATTCCTCCGAATTCCTGCAGTACTGTTTCTATCTCTTTTTTGCAGAGGTTGTTGCCGGTAGGATTGTTTGGCGAGCAGAGAAAGATAAGCTTTGTCTTGTCGTCAGTCTTTGCCAGAAGGTCTGAAGCCTTGAACTGAAAGTTCTCGTCAAGCAATACCTTGCGGTATTCCACATCGTTTATGTCGGCACATACTTCATACATTCCGTATGTAGGGTCTATTGCTACGGCATTGTCAACACCGGGAATGCAGAATGTACGATAGAGAATATCTATTGCCTCATCACTTCCGTTTCCTAAAAATATTCTGTCTTTGCCTATGTTTTTAACCCTTGAAACCAAAGTTTTCAGTTCTGTCTGTAATGGGTCGGGGTAACGGTTGTTCGGTGTGTTATATGGATTTTCGTTGGCATCGAGAAATACAGATGCCGTAGCGCCTTTATACTCGTCTCTGGCAGATGAGTAAGGTTTAAGCGACCATATATTGGGGCGTATAAGTTCTTTTAATTCTTTCATTGTCTTGTCCGTTATTTAAGTCTTACTGTCACGGCATTCTTGTGGGCGTCAAGATATTCGTTTGCCGCCATTGTCTCAATTGTAGGTCCTATGTTCATTATGCCTTCGCGTGTGATTTCCTGGAATGTAATCTTGCGGGTGAAACTGTCCAGATTTACTCCGCTGTAGGCTTTTGCATATCCGTTGGTAGGAAGGGTATGATTGGTTCCCGAAGCATAGTCGCCTGCACTTTCCGGTGTGTATGGACCGAGGAACACCGAGCCGGCATTGACTATTCGTTCTGCTACCTGCATATAGTCCTTAGTTTCTATAATCAGGTGTTCAGGTGCATATTCGTTAGTCATTTCTATAGCTTCGTCAATGGTATTTACCAATATAAGTTTGCTGTGTGAAAGTGATTTCTCTGTTATTTCCTTTCTTGGTAATACAGCCAGCTGTTTTTCCACTTCCTCTTTAACGGCATTGATGAGCTGTTCTGAAGTTGTAATCAATATTGACTGACTGTCCACTCCATGTTCTGCCTGTGAAAGCAGGTCGGATGCCACGTATGCCGGATTGGCTGTTTCGTCTGCAAGCACAGCTACTTCCGAAGGTCCGGCAGGCATATCTATAGCTACATCGTGTAGTGATACTTCCTGCTTGGCTGCCATTACGTATTGGTTGCCCGGCCCAAATATCTTATATACTTTTGGGATGCTTTCAGTACCGTATGCCATTGCTCCTATAGCCTGTACGCCACCGGCTTTGAATATTCTGCTTACTCCGGCTGCCTTGGCTGCATAAAGTATAGCTGGGTTGATTTTACCTTCACAGTTTGGAGGTGAACACAGGACTATTTCTTTGCATCCTGCAATCTTTGCCGGAGCTGCGAGCATCAGCACTGTAGAGAAAAGGGGAGCTGTTCCTCCTGGAATGTATAGACCTACTTTCTCTATGGCTATTGCTTTCTGCCAGCATGTAACTCCTGTTGTAGTAGTGACTTTCTGTCCTTCAAACTTTTGTGATGCGTGGAATGTGCGAATATTTTCCAATGCCTTGCCGATGGCTTCCTTCAGTGTGTTATCGGTAGCTTTTTCAGCTTCAGCAAATTCTTCTTCAGTTACTTCGAGTGACGACAGTTTTACCTTGTCGAATTTCTCTTCGTATTCAATAACGGCTTTGTCGCCTTTTTCGCGTATATCACCAAGTACTTGTAGCACTGTGTCGCGAAGTGTTGCCGTGTTTAATGTGGGACGACTCAGAAGGTTTTTCCATTCTGACCGTGCAGGATATATTATTATGTTCATTTTTAGTTTTTAGTTGTTGGTTATTAGTTTTTAGTTATATCAGCATAGATTTCTAACAACTAAAAACTAACAACTTTAAATCTTTATTCTTATTCTTAGAGGATCATCTTTTCGATAGGAAGAACCAATATTCCCTGTGCGCCGATAGCTTTCAGTTTTCCTATTATCTCCCAAAAGCATTTCTGGTCCAGTACTGTGTGTACGCTGCTCCATCCCTCAGTGGCAAGTGGCATGACCGTAGGGCTTTTTATTCCTGGAAGTACTTCAATAATATCTTTCACCTTGTCGGTAGGAACATTCATCAGTACATATTTCTTGTCTTCGGCAGCTTTTACGGCATCCAGTCTGAACAGCAGTTCCTTGAGGATTTCTTTTTTATCTTCACTCATACTCTTGTTGCCAATCAGCAGAGCTTCACTTTTCATTACCACCTCTACCTCTTTCAGGTTGTTGCTGATAAGTGTTGAGCCTGAGCTTACTATGTCGAATATGGCGTCTGCCAATCCTATTCCAGGAGCTATTTCTACAGAACCTGTTATAACGTGTATATCAGCTTTTATGTTATTCTTATCGAGGAATTTTTTCAGAATTACCGGATAGGAAGTAGCAATTTTCTTTCCGTTGAACCATTCCAGACCGTTATACTCAATTTCTTTATGCAGGGCTAGAGACAGACGGCATTTGCTGAATCCCAGTCTTTGGACAATATCAGCTTCTTCTTCTCTTTCTTCAAATTCGTTTTCACCTACTATACCCATGTCGGCAACTCCACTTGCCACGCATTGAGGTATGTCGTCATCGCGCAGGAACAGGATTTCTACAGGGAAGTTTGTTGACTGTGTGAGCAATGTGCGTTTTGATGTTGACAGTTTGATGTCAGCTTCTGCAAGCAGGGCCATTGTGTCTTCGAACAAGCGGCCTTTTGATTGTACGGCAATTCTTAGCATATCTTTCGATTTTAAAAGTTTATAATCTACATTAATAAAAAAGGCTCACCGTTTGTTTTACGGCAAGCCTTGAATAAATCTTTTTCTATAATGAACTGCATGAGCCATCAGCCTACCGATTATTTCGTCAGGAAATGATGATGGTGATGTAGAGCAGTTGTAAAAATCATAACTTTTTCTTATTGTTTGCGACAAAAGTATAGTGAAAGATTTATAATTCCAAATATTTAATGCAAAAAGTTTGATTTTTCTTTCAAATTAGCGGATTGACATCTTCGTCTTCTGTTTCGCATCCGTAGAAAAACATGTCTTTCTGCGCTTTTTCTTTTGGAAAAGTAAAGTATGTGCAAGTAGCTTTGGTACACTCTTCTCCCTTCATATTATAGATTGATGCATCTACCAGTATGACGTTTCGTTTCTGTTCTTTGATATGTGCGCGTAACACCACATAATCGTCAGTAGTCATTATGGATTTCATGTATCGGGTTTCCATTTTCGACGTTACGCCCGTAGTCTGAAGCTTTCTTGCTATCACCCATGCGCAGATTTCGTCCAGCAGTGTAGCTTGTATTCCACCGTGCAGAGTGTTTACCCATCCCTGATATTTTGCTTCAGGATGCCAGATACTTACTATATCATCTCCGTCTTCGTAGAACTCCATTTTTACTCCAGCTTCGTTGTTTGGCGCACATCCGAAGCAGTAATATCCGTCGAGACCTTTCCAGGGGTTAATAATCTTTTTCATAGGCTGTTTCAATTATATTTCAAAATCCACGCATGCTCTGTCTTCTTTTGCTTCTTTAATAATTCCAGCCGCAGCCACGTGATCTGGATGGACAGAATATGCTTTTACATCTTCCAGCGAATCGAATGTACTGTCAAGGCAGATATCCCACTTCTCGGATGGGTTGATGTTTAGCCCTACATGAATATCTTTTATGAATTTGATTTTTTCAGGCAGCGATTCAATAGCCGATTTGAAATTGTTCATTATTTCAATTTTCTCATTTTCAGACAAGCTTTCTTTCAGCTTGAACATAACAATGTGCTTGACCATAGTTTGTATATTTTATTTATTATAGTATTTTAGTATGTGGCAAAGATACGGAAATTTTTGTTTAACACGTTGGATTAATATGGATTATGAAGTGCCATACAACCCTCTTAAAGTTTCACTGGTTGAATGAATTTCCAGTTCGAATGAATAGAGTGTCCTGATTACGGATAATCGTAAACGAGTGATGTATTATAGGTACAGCTTCTTCAAAATAGGACAGGTGAAGATCGAACAAACGGTGGCCGTCTATATCGAGAATCACATCACCTTCTTTTATCCCGAAATTTTGCCAAAATGATCCCTCTTTCACAAAATCGACTACGGCGTGCCCTTCTCTGCTCTGAAAGGCACGAAAACGGAATTTTTCATTCCCTTTCTGTCGGCTTATATCTTCCTGCAACGAGGTATATTCAATGGGTATAAGCTCTATACGGTGTTCGGCCGGATAGAGTCTAAGATTGAACGACTTTAAAAAGTCCATTCCAGCTACAATCATTTCACGTTCTCCTGATATATGCCATTCGCGTAATAATTTACGGTGTTCAATCCATAATTTTCGGTTTAGCAGTCCACATTCATGCAGCAGGTAGAGTGTTGGGATGATACCATTTTTTTGAGGACAAACGTATTTTCCGGTTGTTTCGTCACTTAAAGCTGCACGCATCGCACTGTCGGGTTCAGAATACAGGTAAACAAGAGATGCAGAGCTTCCTGTGTCCATTACCAAGTCTGCTTGTGGGTGCACATATTCGTTTCCATGGCGAAACTGAAACGGAAAATCTCTAATGACAAACTGGTTTCCTACTACATCCAATTGTAATGAGACTCCTAGCCATGGAAAAACCGGGTAGTCATATGCAGAAAGAAGTTTATTCTTGCAGTCTATCTCCCACATGTGAGTATCTTCATTGGGTATGGAGAAAATTCCATCAGCTGTAAGGAAATTCAGAGCCCGCCTATCAACGATTCTATACTCGGAATAGCTAATTCGTTTGTTTCCTATTGATAGAGAGACAGGACTCTTCACAGTCATGCATGGGATGTCACGCTTGAAATTCCATCCCGATGTCATAGACTCAGTAGGGAAAACCGATTAATCAAACCATTTTTCTCTGCAAATTCTTTGTTCAGAATCAGCATTCCGGCACTCCCTGTATCAAAAATCAATCTACATGTATGTGCTGAGTCCAACTCCGTTTCGATTACTGGATGACCTAACATGTCGTACTCAAATTTCTCCGCTACAGATTCAAGACGAAAGAGGCTGTTTCTCGGCCATCCTGTATTGAAAAGCATATCCAATGTGTCCGCTGCATTGATTATGACGGGAGTAAAGATTCTGTCCTGGTCAATGCGCAAATTTGTATTGTCTGCTATCTGTTGGATCTTTTTATTTGATGAACAAGAGAGGATAGCAAATTGAGAGACTGGTAGCAAGACCAGCAATATCGCCACAATAATCAGATTGCATTTTGTTTTTTTATTCATTTCATTATTTAATTGGGTTTGTTGAAAACAAGTGGCTGTAAATTGGGAAAATTGCTATATTCATATAAAGCAAAGTTACAGAATTTTTTTATAAAGCAGATGGATTAGGCAAGTTTCTTAATTTCTTGATAACAAACTGAATTCTATATGTTTGTGGAAATGTATATTGGGAGCAGTGTTTACATATTCTGTATGATTGTCTTCTGTTATTGCTGTTTTTTCAGAAAGAAATGCTATCTTTACAATTGAGATTAAGAGTTGTTTAAAAGCATAAGAAATATAGGGGGCGGAACAGTCCGGCTTTTTCTTATCCATTGCCAGTTCTCGTGCAAGTTTCATCCAATCAGTTAAAAATCAAACAATAACTGGCCTGATTACAACAAGTATAGCGATAAATATTCATTAATTATTAAAATGTGATGCAATGAAGAAACGTAAATTGTTAATTCCTTCGATAATAGTGCTTATTGTAGCCTTGATAACCATAACTTTTGTTATAAACAAGGAACATGAAGTTGAAATTATTCATGATGATCTGGAGCAGGTTATAGAGGATGGGGAACTTATAGTTCTTACGATAAACAGTTATGCATCATATTTTAATTATAGGGAAGTTCCTATGGGATTTCAATATGAACTTGCACAGGGATTTGCAAAATCGCTGGGGGTAGAATTGAAAGTCAAGGTCTTGAACTCGGAAGTTGAGTTGGTGGATGCCTTGCTAAGGGGTGAAGGAGATCTTATAGCATATAATCTTGCCATAACGAATGAAAGGAAAAAAGAACTGATATATTGTGGAAAAGAGAATATATCGCATCAGGTATTGGTTCAAAGAAGCGGTAATGATGCTTTGGATGATGTTACCCAACTTGTAGGTAAAGAAGTGTATGTCATGCCTGGAAAATATGAGGAACGACTTGAAAATTTGAATCATGAGCTTGGGGGAGGTATATCAATACACGAAATTACCGAAGACAGTATAACTAATGAAGATCTTATAGAAATGGTAGCCAAAGGTAAGATTGACTATACTGTGACAAACAATGAGCTGGCTAAAATCAATAAGACATATAATCCAAATCTGGATATAAGTATGGAGATAAGTTTCGACCAGCGTTCTGCGTGGGCAGTAAGAAAGACATCTCCTAAACTGGCTGAGGCTGCGGATAAATGGCATCGAGAGAATATAAACTCAGCCGAGTTCGAGGCTAGTGCCAGAAGATATTTTGAACTTAACAAACATACTCCCCAAGGTTCTATTCTTTCGCTTAAAGATGGAAGAATATCCTATTATGACGATTTGTTCAGAAAGTATGCGCCGCAGATAAACTGGGACTGGAGATTGCTTGCCGCTCTAGTCTATACTGAGTCAAATTTTAATCCGTCTGCTGTTTCCTGGGCGGGGGCGAAAGGATTGATGCAGATGATGCCTTCCACAGCCAGAGCATACGGTGTTCCTGCCGGAATGGAAAGTGATCCGGAACAGAGTATAAAGGGTGGAGTCAGATACATATCCGAGTTGCAGAAGGTTTTTTCTAAAGTGAAGGATGATAAGGAACGCATCCTGTTTGTGCTGGCATCGTATAATTCCGGCATAGGGCATGTGTTTGACGCTATGGCTCTGGCAGAGAAATACGGAAAAGACAAATATGTATGGAATGGAAGTGTGTCAATATATATGTTGCTAAAGAATAAGGAGGAATATTATAATGATCCTGTCTGCAAGAACGGGTATTTCAGAGGTACTGAGACTTATAATTTTGTACGTGATGTGCTGACACGGGCCGATGTATATATCAAGAATATAAAGGAGTGATAAAAAACAAATGGCTGAAAGCCTTATTGGGAGGGGAACTTTCAGCCATGTTTGAGAAATAAATGATGAAAAATGAGAGTTTAATTATTTTTTTATTTGAACATTTCTACGATTTTGTTTAATTCGCCAGCGTTAATTACCCCACTTTGTCTCCACATTTGTTTTCCGTTTTTGAAAATCATCAGTGTAGGTACAGACTGTATGCTGTATTGCATGGCAAGTGCATTATTTTTATCAACATCTACTTTTACTATTCGCACCTTGTCGCCTTGCATATCTTTAACCTGTTTCAGAATAGGAGACATAGTTTTGCAAGGACCGCACCATTCAGCAAAGAAATCCACAATTACAGGTACGTCTGATGAAGATATTAATTCGTGAAAAGTTTCCATAATATGTCTATCGTTGTATGTTGTCGTGATTTAGTTATAAAACAAACTAGACATAGCTTTTGTTCGATACAAAAATAAAAAAAGGTGGAAAAAATCCACCTTTTTTTTATTTTCTTTTTGTGCTTTAAATAGTGTTTAAATGCTGTTTAAACACTATTTAAAAAGTTATTATTTGTTGATACCCGAGTAACGTGCGTTAAGTCCGTCAACAATTTCCTGTGTGATATTATATGCAGGATCTGCATAAAGAAGGTTGTCGAAACCTGTGTTACTGATAATCAAGCTATAACCTTTATCCTTGTTGTAGATTTTAAGGAATGAGTTGATAGAGTCTCTCAGCTGAAGACTGTTCTTCTGATTTTCGTCAGCAAGGTCCTTACTAAGTTTTTCCTGCAAAGCCTGAAGATCCTGTTGCTGTTTGATGATGCGGTTCTGCTGCTGCTGAGCGCTTTCTGCGCTTACGAAACCGTTGTTTTCGTATTTACGCTGGAATTCTTTCATTGCAGCATCAAGAGCTTTAGCCTTTTCGTTAAGAGTAGTACGGATATTTTCTTCCTTCTTAATCATAAGTTCGTTCAGGTCGTTCCAGAAACGATATTTTGTAAGAAGCGAGTCTATTTCTACGTATGCAATCTTCATGTTTGTTGTACCGGTAGCTGCAACAGGTGCTGCTGTCTGTGTTGATTCACCATTGTTTCCTGCGCACTGTACAAACATTACAGCCATAACCACAGCTAAAAATCCTTTGAGGATGTACTTAGTCTTTCTCATAAATTTTCTATATCATTTAAGTTAATTATTCTTCTTCTTCATTTTTCTGTCTTTCCGAGATGGCGTTAGGATTGGTTTTACGCTGCTCTCTGTCCTGCGATTGTACGCATCCGATGCCTCTTTCGCGCATGGCTTTACTTCCGCTAACATGTGTATTAGGGAAACGTCCGTTCTTTTTGAACAGTATTTTTACGCATAATAGTGCTATACAGACAGCTACTATTATAAGTGTAGCGAGTATTATCTTAAGCATTGCTATAGTTTTTATGATAAATAGGATACTGTTCGGGATAGTCAAAATTTGAAAAACTGCCTTTTTCATTTGCCTCTCCGCTCACCTTTCACTATTTTTGTGGTGCAAATATATAGTTTTGTTACGATTAAAACTTCACAATGCTTTTAAAAAAGTCATTATAAAGGTGTAAATCGGCTTATTTAACTTATTTTTGCATAGAAAATAAATACATAAATGCTTAATACAGATTATTATGGAAGTAAAAGATTTGACTCCTAAGATTGTTTTTCATTATTTCGACGAAATATGTCAGGTTCCCCGTCCTTCTAAAAAGGAAGAGAAAATCCGTGCTTATCTTATCGCTTTTGCCGAAAGCAAAGGATTGGAATATAAAGTGGATGAAGCCGGAAATGTCCTGATAAAAAAGAATGCCACTCCTGGAATGGAAGACAGAAAGACCGTAATTCTGCAGTCGCATATAGATATGGTTTGCGAAAAGAATAATGATACTGTACATGATTTCGAAAACGACCCAATCCAGACATATATTGATGGTGAATGGCTGAAGGCTAAAGGTACTACTCTCGGTGCGGACAATGGTATCGGTGTTGCAACTCAGCTGGCTGTACTGGCATCAGATGATTTGCAGCATGGTCCTGTTGAATGTCTGTTCACAGTGGATGAAGAAACAGGTCTTACAGGAGCATTTGCATTGAAAGAAGGTTTTATGAACGGAGATATTCTTCTTAATCTTGACTCTGAAGACGAAGGCGAACTGTTTATCGGATGTGCCGGAGGTGCCGGAACAACTGCCCAGTTCCCATGTCCTATGGTGAAATCGCCTGAAGGTTATTTCTTCTTCCGTGTTACAGTGAAAGGTCTTACGGGAGGTCATTCGGGAGATGATATCAATAAGAAACGTGCCAATGCCAATAAGGTATTGAATCGCTATCTGATGCAGATCTCACAGAAATACGACTTGTATCTCGCAGAAATAGATGGAGGAAACCTCCATAATGCGATACCTCGCGAGGCTCATGCCGTGTGTGCCGTTCCTATGAAGGATAAAGAATCGGTAAGAGTGGATTTGAATATATTCCTTGCTGAAGTGGAAAATGAATTCTCTGTTACTGAGCCTAACATCAGAATGGATCTGGAGTCGGAAACAGCTTTGCCGGAAGTAATCGAGAAGACAGCGATGATCAGATTCCTCAACTCTATACATGCAGTTCATAACGGTGTGTTTGCTATGAGTCAGGATATGGAAGGATTGGTTGAAACTTCGTCTAACCTGGCTTCTGTCAAGATGCGCGACGGACAGATTGTGGTTGTGACAAGTCAGCGCAGTTCAATCCTTTCTTCACGTTTGGATATGTCGCAGACAGTACGTTCTGCATTCGAACTTGGTGGAGCGACAGTAACTACAGGTGATGGCTATCCGGGATGGAAACCAAATCCTTCGTCTGAAATCCTGAAAGTGGCTGTTGACAGTTATAAAGCTTTGTTCGGTACAGAACCTAAAGTGAAAGCTATCCATGCAGGATTGGAATGCGGTCTGTTCCTCGAGAAATATCCTTCTCTTGACATGGTCTCATTCGGACCTACATTGCGTGGAGTACACTCACCTGATGAAAGAATGCTTATTCCTACAGTAGATAAGTTCTGGAGACATTTGCTTGATGTTTTGAAGAATATACCAGTTAAAGCTTGATTATGGGCTTTATAAGAATATTGATTTGTTGGGTAGCATGGTTCATATCATTGAACCTTGCTGCCCAACAGTCTTTTCTGGTGATGGAGTATAATGTGGAAAACCTTTTCGACTGCCGTCACGATACCCTTAAAAATGATTTGGAATTTATGCCGGACAGTCCCAGGGGATGGAATTACGGCAAATTCAGAAAAAAGATAGAGAATATTGCCCGTGTCATACTTTCCGCCTCGCGTGAGAATGTTCCCGATATCATAGGGCTTTGTGAGGTGGAAAACGAATTCTGTGCTAAAACACTTGTAGGATATTCCCAATTGAAAGAAGCCGGTTATGAATATATAATTACAGATTCGCCCGACGAACGAGGTATTGATGTGCTTTTGCTTTATCAGCCTTATACTTTCAGACTCCTGAACAAAAAATTCATTCATGTTCCAACCGTTAGTATCGGCGGACGGCCAACACGCGATATCCTCCATGCATCGGGGCGTGTCGTGACAGGTGACACTCTGGATGTTTTTCTAGTGCATTTCCCTTCACGTTCCGGAGGATGGAGAAAATCCGAAAAGTTCAGACTCATGGCTGCAGGAATATTGAAATCGGCGGCAGACAGCATCATGAACATGCGTTCAAATCCAAATGTTATAATAATGGGTGACTTCAATGACTATCCGCAGAATAAGTCAATATCGGATGTGCTTGCTGCTTCCAGACCGGGAGATACTATTGAGAAAAATGCGTTATACAATCTTATGGATGGCAGGGAAGGAGGTACGTACCGTTATCGCGGTCAGTGGGGAATACTGGACCAGATTATAGTAAATGGGAACTTGTTGGGAGAAGGTAATATACGGACCGGTTATTCCAAGGCATGCATCATTGACTTTCCTTTTCTCCTGGAGGAGGACGACAAGTATGGTGGCACTACTCCTTTCCGTATGTATAACGGCATGAGGTATAAAGGAGGATATAGCGACCATCTGCCTGTTTTGCTTGAATTGAATATGCATCACTGACCTCAATCCACTTTTTTGAGAAGTATTTATTGCATAAGTCAATTGAAATACCGACTTTTGTTTTTTAGGAATATTAATCATAAAATCTCATGCTAAGTAAGTTAAAGTTAAATCAGCTTTATTTCAAGGATACTCAGTTTGCCAATCTGATGACAAAACGAATTTTCAACGTTTTGCTCGTGGCAAATCCATACGACGCTTTCATGCTGGAGGACGACGGACGTATAGACGAAAAGATATTCATAGAATATATGAATCTCAGTTTGCGTTATCCTCCACGTTTTACTCAGGTTTCCACTCCGGAAGAAACATGGAAACAGTTGGGGAATACTACTTTCGATCTTGTAATCTGTATGCCAGGAACAGACAGTAGCGACACTTTCGATATTGCCCGTGATATCAAGGCAAAATATCCTCATATACCTATCGTAGTTCTGACTCCGTTCTCGCATGGTATCAGAGAAAGAATGGAGCATGAAGACCTTAGTGTGTTCGAGTATGTGTTTTGCTGGCTTGGTAATACAGATCTTCTTGTGTCAATCATCAAGTTGATAGAGGATAAGATGAATCTGGAGCACGATATAAAGGAAGTGGGTGTGCAGATGATAATGCTTGTGGAAGACTCAATACGTTTCTATTCGTCTGTTCTTCCTAATCTGTACAAGTTCGTGCTTAAGCAAAGTCAGGAATTTGCCACCGAGGCGTTGAACGAGCACCAGCGTACGTTGCGTATGCGTGGTCGTCCTAAAATAGTACTTGCACGTTCATACGAAGAAGCGATGAAACTGTATGAAACATTCAGCAATAACGTATTGGGTATAATATCCGATGCCAGATTTCCTCATGACGGCAAGATAGATCCTTTGGCAGGAGTAAAACTTCTAAAAGAAGTGCGCAGTCGTGATCCGTTCATGCCACTTATACTCCAGTCGTCGGAGGAAGATAACCGTAAGTATGCCGATGAGTGTAAGGCTGTCTTCGTTGACAAGAACTCGAAGAAGATGAATATCGACCTCCGTGAGGCTGTTTCGGATAATTTCGGTTTTGGTGATTTCGTATTTATCAATCCAAAGACCAAGGAAGAAGTGGCTAGAGTTCATAATCTGAAGGAACTACAGAATATAGTATTCTCAATTCCGGCAGATTCATTCCATTATCATATTAGTCGTAACCACGTTTCACGCTGGCTTTATTCACGCGCCATTTTCCCTGTAGCTGAGTTTTTGAAACAGGTAACGTGGGAGTCGCTTCAAGACCTTGATGCTCACAGGCAGATTATATTCGAAGCCATAGTACGCTATAGGAAAATGAAAAATCAGGGTGTTGTGGCAGAATTCAAGCGCGAGCGTTTCGACCGCTATTCTAATTTTGCACGTATAGGTGAAGGCTCCTTGGGAGGTAAAGGACGTGGTCTGGCATTTATCGACAATATGATTAAGCGTCATCCTGATTTCGATGATTTTGAGAATGCATCTGTTGCCATACCTAAGACTGTTGTTCTGTGTACTGATATATTCGATGAGTTTATGGACAGCAACCGTCTTTACCAGTTGGCATTGAGTGATGCTGATGATGAAACTATCTTGAGGGCCTTTCTTCGTGCCAAGCTTCCGGACAGACTGGTAGAGGATTTCTTTGCTTTCTTCGATGTGGTGAAATCACCTATAGCCATACGTTCGTCCAGCCTTCTTGAGGATTCTCATTATCAGCCTTTCGCAGGTATATATTCCACATATATGATACCATATATGGAGGACAAATACGAGATGCTCCGTATGCTGAGTGATGCCATAAAAGGAGTTTATGCATCAGTATTCTATAAAGACAGTAAGGCATACATGCAGGCTACCAGTAACTTGATTGACCAGGAAAAGATGGCTGTGATACTTCAAGAAGTGGTTGGTACACAGTATGGCGACAGATATTATCCTGCCATTTCCGGTGTGGCACGTTCAATCAATTATTATCCTATAAATGATGAACTTGCCGAAGAGGGAACAGTAAGTTTGGCTTTGGGACTTGGTAAATATATAGTAGATGGTGGGCTTACTTTGAGGGTTTGTCCTTATCATCCTGACAAGGTACTGCAGACTAGTGAGATGGATATTGCTCTTCGCGAGACGCAGACACGCTTTTATGCGCTAGACCTCAAGAACACAGGACAGAATTTCTCGCTTGATGATGGTTTCAATCTTCTTAAACTGCATGTCAAGGATGCTGAGGCCGATGGTGCATTGAACTATATTGCCTCTACATACGATCCATATGATATGGTGATACGCGATGGTATCTATCCTGGCGGAAGAAAGGTGATAACATTTGCCAATATTCTTCAGCATGATGTTTTTCCATTGCCTCGCCTTTTGCAATTGGCGCAGAAGTATGGTCAGGGCGAGATGCGTCGTCCTGTAGAAATTGAGTTCGCCGTGAACTTCGATGCAAACAACAAGACAGGAGTTTTCTATCTTCTTCAGATACGTCCGATGGTTGATATCAAGGCAGACTTGGATGAAGACCTAAGCCTGATTCCTGAAGATAAGATAATATTGAAGAGTGAGAACTCTCTTGGTCATGGAGTAATGGACGATATATGCGATTTGATATATGTCAAGACTGATGGATATTCTGCTTCGAACAATCAGCTGATAGCATATGATATAGAGAAACTGAACCGTAAATTCCTGGACGAAGGAAAGCACTATGTACTTGTTGGTCCGGGCCGATGGGGTAGTAGCGACACATGGCTTGGAATACCGGTAAAGTGGCCTAATATCTCAGCTGCAAGAATAATAGTAGAAGCCGGACTGACAAATTATCGTGTGGACCCAAGTCAGGGTACTCACTTCTTCCAGAATCTGACATCATTCGGAGTGGGATATTTCACCATCAATGCGTTTATGAACGACGGTATCTATAATCAGGAATTTCTGAACAGTCTGCCGGCTGTGGAAGAAACACAATATTTGCGTTGGGTAAGATTCAAATCTCCGCTTATAGTTAAGATGGACGGTAAGAAGAAATTGGGAATTGTGGCTTTGCCTGAATAAGCAACCTTATAAATGAAAAAAACGGTTTCATGTATCTGAAAATGATGATGAAACCGTTTTTTTATGTCTTGATTTATAGCTGATTGCTGTATTCCTTATGGAACTCAACCACAGCCTCTATTCCTTTTCGGAATATGTCTAGAGGGAAGTTCTCATTTGGAGAATGGATGGCATTACTTTCAAGTCCGAATCCCATCAGTACTGTCTTTATTCCAAGAATCTGTTCGAAATCGCTTATGATAGGAATACTACCTCCGCGGCGTACTGCCAGCGGTTTCTTGCCGAATGCTTTTTCGAATCCTTTTTCGGCTGCCTTATATGCAGGAAGTGAGATAGGGCATACATAGCCTTCGCCACCGTGCATAGGGGTTACTTTTACCTGTACATCTTCGGGAGCTATTTCGTTGATATAGTCAACAAATAGTTTTGAGATCTTTTCGTGGTTCTGGTGTGGCACAAGTCGGCACGAAACTTTTGCGTATGCCTTTGACGGAAGTACTGTCTTGGAACCTTCGCCAGTGTATCCTCCCCAGATACCGCATACGTCGAACGATGGACGGCAACTGTTGCGTTCGAGAGTGGAATATCCCTTTTCGCCTTTCAATGCTTTCACTCCGATTGCATTCATGTATTTTTCTTCATCGAAAGGAATGTTTGCTATCATCTCGCGTTCTTCTGCCGGAACCTCTTCCACATCATCGTAGAAATGAGGTACGGTGATGCGTCCGTCGGCATCAGTAATCTTGTCTATCATGCTGCACAATATGTTGATAGGATTTGCTACAGCACCGCCGAAGTGTCCGGAATGCAGGTCGCGGTTAGGGCCTGTGACTTCTATTTCCCAATATGCCAGTCCGCGCAGACCTGTAGTGAGTGACGGAAGATCCTTGCCAAGCATACTTGTATCCGATACTAAGATAACATCAGCCTTAAGAAGTTCCTTATGTTCTTTCAGGAAAGCATTAAGACTAGGTGAACCTATTTCCTCTTCTCCTTCGAAAATGAATTTTACGTTGTGCTTCAGGAGGCCTTCGCGCACCATATATTCGAATGCTTTGGCTTGAATCATTGCCTGACCTTTATCGTCGTCGGCACCTCTGGCCCAGATATGTCCGTCTCTGATTTCGGGTTCAAACGGATTGCTTTTCCAGAGTTCGAGCGGTTCGGCAGGCATCACGTCGTAGTGTGAATATATCAATACGGTAGGCGCAACAGGACTTACTCTCTTTTCGGCATATACCAATGGGTTGCCTTGCGAAGGCATGATAATAGCTTCGTTTGCACCTGCTTCGATTAGGAGTTGTCTCCATCTTTCGGCACATGCCAGCATATCTTCCTTATGCTGAGGCAGGGCACTGATGCTAGGTATGCGTATCAGACTGAAAAGTTCGTCGATGAAACGCTGTTCGTTTTCTTCAATGTATTTCCTTATTTCCATGGTTATAGAGTTGTTGTTTTGTTTAACAGATAATAATCGAGTATTGTCATGGCTGCCATAGCTTCCACTATAGGTACTGCTCTTGGAAGTACGCACGGGTCATGGCGACCTCTCGCTTTTAATATTGTTTCGTTACCGTCTTTATCCACTGTAGGCTGTTCCATAAGTACTGTTGCAACGGGTTTGAATGCTACTTTGAAGTATATGTCCTGTCCGTTGCTTATACCTCCCTGGATACCTCCTGAACGGTTTGTACGGAAAGCTATCTTGCCGTTGTCGTTATAGAAGATATCGTTCTGCTGGCTGCCTTTCATGTTCATGTTGCCAAATCCCTGTCCGTATTCGAAACCTTTTGCGGCATTGATTGTGAGCATTGCATTGCCTAATGCTGCATGGAGTTTACCGAATGCCGGCTGGCCGAGACCGATAGGGCATCCTTTTATCACGCAATCAACAGTTCCTCCTATGGTATCGCCTTCACCTTTTGTCTTCAGAATGAGTTCAGCCATTGTCCGTGCCATAACAGGGTCCGGACATCTCACAGGATTCTTTTCAATCTCGCTTAAATCGTATGAAGTATAATCCTTGTCGAGTTTCAGTTCACCCACCTGTGATGTGTAAGCTGTAATCTCAACTCCCAGTTGTTTCAAGGCTATTTTTGCCAGTGCTCCGGCAACAACTCGTGAGATGGTTTCACGTGCCGATGAACGGCCTCCTCCGCGATGGTCGCGCAGTCCGTACTTTTGAGTATATGTGAAATCAGCATGCGACGGACGGAAGACATCCTTCATGTTGTCATAATCGCCTGAATGCTGATTGGTGTTCCATACCACGAAACCTATGGGGCATCCTGTGGAAACTCCATCGTATATTCCAGAAAGAAATTCAACCTGATCTGATTCCTTGCGTGCAGTTGTTATGGCAGACTGTCCGGGTTTTCTTCTGTCGAGTTCTTTTTGGATGAAATCCATGTCTATATGTATTCCTGCAGGGAAGCCGTCTATTACTCCTCCTATACCTTTTCCGTGTGATTCGCCGAAGCTGGTCAGACGGAATATATTTCCAAATGTGTTGTTGTACATTTTATCTCGTTTTTATATTTATATTAGTAGGTTGGTTTATTACCGGATTTATGGTAGAAATAATATTATAACTCATGTTGCCGACAGGTGTGGGCTGTGTTGCTGACAGTGGTCGGCAGCAAATAATGTCGGTATTTTGATTAGAATTTACTTCCGGCTCCTCCACCTCCGAAGCTGCCACCGCCGAAACTTCCTCCTCCGAAGCCACCGCCTCCAAAACCGCCCCGTCCGAAGCCTCCTCCCATGAAGATGCCTCCACCGAACGGTCCGCTTCGCCTTCCGTGGTGATGATTATTCTCATCATCCACACGCTGTTCCTTGCGTACATAGTGGCCGCAGTTTGAGCAGCATGATACTATTTCTTCGATATGGTATGTAGGATATTTGGCTATGGTGCGTCTGGAAATGACTTTCATTGTCTGTTTATGGCATTTAGGACAACGTTTTTGTCGTCTGACGGTAAGCCAAAGATAGAACATTGTAAATCCAATGACACCGAAAAGCAGCAGGAACAATATTATAGAATCTTCACCTGATCCGGAGCCAGGCTTATCCGGCGTTCCGTTTTCTCCGTCAAGATATCCTCTTACGGCTTTTATTCCGGCAAGCATTCCTGCATCCCAATTCCCTTGTGAGAAGGCCTTGTTCATGTATCGTACCTGTATCTTCTTGCAGATGGCATCAGGCAATACACCTTCAAGTCCGTATCCGGTTGCAAACTGTATGCAGCGTTCGCCTGTTACGAGAAGTATAACAAGACCGTTGTCTTTTTCTTTCTGTCCGACTCCGTTTTCCTGACCGAGGCGATATGCAAAATCAAAACAGTCACCACCTTCAATCTGTTCTACGGCTACTACAAGAACCTGTATTCCTGTTTTCTGCTCCAGTGAAAACAGTGTGGTGTCTATGGCGGCAACAGTAGATGCAGAAAGAATATTGTCAGGATTGCTGACGTAGCGGGTACGATCCATGAGATGCACCATAGGAACATCCTTTACCTTATATTCTTTTGCGGTAGCCGTCATGCAGCAGCACAATGCGAGCAGTATTGCTACGAAATGCAGTCTTCTCATAGTCGTATCAGAATTTTACTTCCGGTGCTTTTTCAGAACCTTCGGCTGCTTCGAAATAAGGACGTTTCTCGAATCCGAAAAGTCCGGCTATGATATTTTTAGGGAAACGGCGGATTGTTGTGTTGTAACTCTTGGCTATTTCGTTGAATTTTCTGCGTTCCACGCTGATTCTGTTTTCTGTTCCTTCAAGCTGAGCCTGCAAAGCCTGGAAATTTTCGTTTGCTTTAAGGTCCGGATAGTTCTCTGTAATAGCAAGCAGTCTGCCGAGCGCGGCACCTATTTCACCTTGTGCCTTCTGGTATGCCTGAAGCTTTTCAGGAGTAAGATCCTCAATGCTGATAGTGGCCTGTGTAGCTTTCGATCTTGCCGATACTACAGCATCCAAAGTTTCTTTTTCGTGTGCTGCATATCCTTTCACGGTATTCACAAGGTTAGGGATAAGATCGGCACGGCGTTGGTACTGGTTTTCTACATTGCTCCATGCTGTGCTTACCGATTCGTCTTGCGAAACGAGTGAGTTATAAGATGAAATACTGTAAATTACTAAAATTGCAATTACTGCTATAACAGTGATGATTGTCCAAGTTTTCTTCATAATTTCTTTTGGTTTATAAATATTAAATTGAAATTTAGCGCAAACATAATAAAAATAACCGTGTCATAAACAGTTGGCCTATGATAGTTTTTTGTGTTTTTTGCCGGAGAATATTTCTTTTATTCTTCTATATATCTTTACTCCTGTCATAATACCGTCGTATGCAGCCATTCCGGTGTTGAAATGGTGCATCATCAGATCCATTTTGCTTTTTGTCTCAGGTGGTGAGAAAAGGTTCTGCGTCAGTTCGTGGATTCTTTCCTTTGACGCTCTCAGCTCTGCCTTTTTGCTGTTTTTCCTGTCAGAGATGATTTGTATGCTGTATTTGGTTGTTTCGTTCATTGTATATTATTGTTTAGGGTTGTTTTCTTCTTTATCTTTATCCTCTAGGAATAGTCGTGCCAGAAAATTGACCATCGGCTGGAAGATTATTTTTTGTCTGAGGATATATATTACAATGCCAAGTAGTAATATACAGCCACCGATTATAGCATAACTGGCAATAATATTATTGACAAAAGAGTCTATCGTATAAACCAGCATGAACGAGAAATAAAACAAGGCTGTCATCCCCAGAACGATGAGGACGCATATCAGGATGAGTGTTGATATGAGAATGGTAAGCTTTTCCACCAGGTCAAGCTTGATGTATTGTCCCTGAAGCTCTATATATTTTTTTATTTCCTTGAACAATGCTTCCAGATTGTCAATGCTTTTGTCGTTGGCAAACATATTTGTCTTTACTTTATAATTAATAAAAAAGGGAAATTTAAAAGGAAGTTCCGTCAGTCGCGTTAGCGTGAGCGGCTTTTCCTTTTAAAATCCCTAATGAGTTTTCTCAAAATCTTAAACTGACAGAAGTCTTGTCTTTTCTGTCTGAGGTCTTTTTACTCTGCATCTTTCACTTCTGCTGCAATCTGGTCAACCAAGTCTTCCATTTCAGCACGATTTAGTCTGATTCCTTTCTGGCGAAGGATTTCAGCTATTTTTCTACGAGTGTCTTCGCCTTTTTCCGGAGCGAATAGAATTCCGGCTGCTGCACCAAGAGCTACTCCGCCCAAGAATGCTGCTACAATGTTCAATGCTTTCATGATAATAGTGTTTTATCGTTGTGTATGATGCGTCTTTAATTATTGTTGCATGGAAATTGATATGCAGACAATATTGAATGACGGTATCATAAACAGGTTTATTGTTTTAGTTTCTACAAATCTAATAAAAAAGATTGTATTTTGTCCGTCTTAATCCGTGAAAAATTATCATTTTATTCTGATAAATGTATAATTAACGGTTTTTAACTGCATTGAAAGCTTTATATTACTACTTTTGCCACGAAAAGCCAGGAAGGTGAATTTATAAATCAAAATAAACATAAAGACGACATGAAAAAATTATTCGTATTAGGAATGGGATTATGCCTTGTATTGGCATTCTCTTCTTGCAAATCAAGTGAAAGTGCTTATAAAAAAGCATATGAGAAAGCTAAACAAAACGAATTGGCTGAGGCAAAAACTCAGGAAGAAGTGGTTGAGCCGGCTCCGGTGGTAGAGGCTGCTCCTGTTCAGACTCCTGCTCCTGTTTCTCCTGCTCCTGTTCGTGAAGAGAAAGTTGAACTTGTTTCAGGAGATGGACTTAAGGCATTCAGTGTTGTGTGTGGAAGTTTTGGTGTAAAAGCTAATGCTGATGGCTTGAAATCAACACTTGACGGACAGGGTTATAATGCGAAAGTTGTATATAATGCGGAACGTAATATGTATCGCGTTGTTGTAGCATCTTTCGATACAAGAGAAGAAGCTGCTGCTGCAAGAGATGCTTTTAAGGCTAAATATCCTAACCGTCAGGATTTCCAGGGCTCATGGTTGTTATACCGTGTGTATTAATGGAAAATAGCTCGGAATTATTATTCTAATTTTCATATTATAAGCGATGGCATCTAGGCTATCGCTTTTTTTTGTACATTTGCGAATTGTTTTTTTATTTTGATGTATTATGAAGAATAGGTATTATGTTTGTATAATTTGCTTGTTGGTAGCAATGTCGTCTGTGGCACAAGAGAAATTTGAATTGTTTAAGTATGGTGACATGGACAGTTGGGTAACGCGTAGGATAGAAGAGTCGTCCATTATAGGTGGTAACGTTAAATATTTGTATGAACTGGGGCCTGAGATGGATTTTGACGGAAATATTCCATATAAAAATCAGGGTGGTTCGCCATGGGGAAATTCTAATGTCATGGCTAAAGTGGCAGGTATAGTAAAGACAAATACGAGTGTGTTTCCGGAAAAACTCACTCATGGCAAGTGTGCACGTCTGGAAACTCATATTGAAAGTGTCAAGGTGTTGGGACTGGTAAATATCTCTGTGCTGGCATCAGGTTCTATGTTTCTTGGAGATATTAAAGAACCCATAACCGGTACTAAGGATGGTGAAGAAAAGTTGAATTGTGGTATCCTCTTCTCGAAAAGGCCAAAGGCTATACGTTATGACTATAAAGTGAAAATGTCTGATCAGAAAGATAGGATACGTATGACTGGCTTCAGCAAGAAAACTGTAGTGAAAGGTAAGGATGCGGCAATAATGGTTTGTTATCTTCAAAAAAGAACAGAAGATGCTGAAGGGAATATAATAGCGAAGCGAGTTGGAACAGCTGCGGTGAAATACTCGGATAATTCTGACTGGAAGAAAGGTGTTACATATGAGATAATGTATGGCGATATAACCGGCAACGCTAACTATGTTCCTGAACTTATGGCTTTGGGAACCGGTGGATATCATGCACGCAACAGCAAAGGCGAGAGCGTGATGATAAAAGAAGACGGATGGGCAGACAAGGATGAAACTCCAACTCATATCATTGTACAGTTCACTTCAAGCATAGGCGGTGCGTTTGTTGGTTCACCTGGAAATACTCTTTGGATTGATAATGTAGGTCTGGTGTATTAACCAAATGCTAGGATTTTTTTAGTTATATATATAAGGCTGTAATAAATTAATTTGTAAATTTGCTGCCACTTATGAGTAGGATTTTAGCAATTGATTACGGAAGAAAGCGTACTGGGATAGCTGTTACAGATCCGATGCAGATTATTGCAAGCGGACTTACAACTGTGCCTACACATGAACTTGCGGATTTCATTATGAAATATGTCGCTCAGGAAAAGGTGGAACGGATTATCATCGGTCATCCTAAACAGATGAATTATGAGGATTCGGAGAATATGAAGAATATTATTCCTTTTATGAACAGACTGAAGAAATTGCTTCCTGCAATTCCTGTGGAATTGGTTGACGAAAGGTTTACATCCGTATTGGCTCATCAGGCTATGCTGGCTGGAGGCTTGAAGAAAAAGGACAGGCAAAACAAGGCGCTGGTGGATGAGATAAGCGCAACTATAATTTTACAGTCGTATCTCGAATCGAAAAAATATTAATAACAGAATAAAATAATAAAGATGATTTTACCGATTTACGTATATGGCCAACCTGTATTGCGTCAGGAGGCTGAAGATATAACTCCGGATTATCCGAACCTGAAAGAATTGATTGAAAATATGTTTGAGACTATGGACCGTGCCGATGGTGTAGGTCTGGCTGCTCCACAGATAGGATTGCCAATCCGTGTGGTTGTGATAAATCTTGATGTTCTTTCAGACGAAATGCCGGAATTCAAGGATTTCAGACGTGCATATATCAATGCACATATCATTGAAACAGGTGATGAAATTGTCTCAATGGAAGAAGGTTGCCTTAGTTTGCCTGGAGTTCATGAGACTGTAAAACGTCCTGACAAAATACATGTGACATACCTTGACGAAAATCTTAATCCTCATGATGAATGGGTGGAAGGATATCTGGCAAGAGTTATGCAGCATGAGTTCGATCACTTGGATGGTACTATGTTCATTGACCATCTGTCTCCATTGAGAAAACAGATGATTAGAGGAAAACTTAACAAGATGGTTGAAGGTAAAGCACGCTGTGCTTACAAGGTGAAAACTGTAAAATGATAAAAAAGCTTCTATACATATTATATATAGGCTTGATGACACCTGTAGTGGCCCTGTCGCAAATAAATACGGACAGGGTTATGACTATAGGTAAGAATGCTCTCTATTTTGAGGATTATGTATTGTCAATACAATATTTTAATCAAGTTATCAATGCAAAACCATATTTGGCGGAACCTTTCTTTTATCGTGGGCTTGCAAAACTGAATCTGGATGATTTGCAAGGTGCTGAAGCTGACTGTACGCAGTCGATAGACAGGAATCCGTTTGTTGCCAATACATACCAGATAAGGGGAATAGCCAGAATACGTCAGGAAAATTTTGACGGTGCGATAGCCGATTATCGTAAGGCTTTGACTATAGAGCCTGAAAATGAAGCGTTCTGGCATAATCTTATACTATGTAGAATTCAGAAAAAAGACTATCCTACGGCAAGAGCCGAACTTGATACTCTCATTTCATTATCTCCGAAATATACTGATGCTTATTTGATGCGTACGGAAGTGTCATTGAAAATGAAGGATACAATACAGGCCATGTCTGACGCTGACAAAGCTATAGAAATGGACCGTTATAATCCGGACCCGTGGGCTTCAAGGGCTGTATTATTTATGCAGAGAAGTAAATATGCAGAGGCGGAATCGGATTTTGATGAGGCTGCAAGACTTTCGTTTAAAAATTCTGGAATATATATAAACAGGGCTTTGGCAAGGTATTATCAGAATAACTTGCGAGGCGCTATGGCTGATTATGACATTGCTCTGGATATTGATAGGGATAATTTGATTGGACATTACAACCGAGGACTGTTAAGAGCCCAAGTAGGTGATGACAACAGGGCTATAGAGGATTTTGACTTCGTATTGAATGTGGAACCGGACAATCTGATGGCTGCATTTAATAGAGGATTGCTCCGTAGTAAGACTGGAGATTATAAAGGAGCTGTGGAAGATTATACTTTGGTGTTGGACGAATATCCGAACTTTATGCCTGGTTATCAGTGTAGGGCTGAGGCTTATCGTAAAATGGGAGACCTTAAGAGGGCTGACGCTGATGAGATAGTAATGCTTAAAGCTCAAATTGACGCACAGACCGGAAATAAGAATAATACAGCTTCGAATGACAAGACAAGAAAGAAGTCTGATAAGAATATGAACAACTATCGCAAAATCGTTGTTGCCGACAATGATGAAGAAGATAGCAAATACAGGACTAACTATCGCGGTAGGGTGCAGGATAAGAATATCAATATTCTTCCTCAGCCAATGTTTGCCTTGACTTATTATGAACGTAAGGATGAGGTGAGAAGACAGGTTAACTTCAATGATAGAATAGCCAGAATGAATGAAAAACACCTGTTCCCGCAAAGGTTGATTATCACGAATAGTGAAATGGCTTTAAGCGAGGATCAGGTTAAGCAGCATTTTGCTTCCATAGACCGTCTGTCGGCTTCTATAGCCAATAATCCGGAAAATGCATTGAATTATTATTCACGTGCGCTGGATTTTTATCTGGTTCAGGATTTTGACAATGCTATCAATGACTTGAATGAATGTATAAAGAAAGACAGTACGTTTTTCCCTGCATACTTCAGTCGTGCATTAATTCATTATAAGGAACTGGAGTATAGAAAGCGTGAAAAGAGTTTCGAGATAGTAGTTGCAGACGATAAGACAGCACAGGTGAGGTCTTTGGATTATGCTAAGATACGTGATGATTTGGATAAGGTGATAGAGCTGGCTCCTGATTTTGTATATGCATATTATAACAGGGCCAATATCCTTACCATAATGAAAGATTATCGTGGAGCAATAGCTGATTATAATAAGGTTTTGGAGATAGAACCAAATCTTGCGGATGCTTATTTTAATAGAGGATTGACTCATATTTTCCTTGGAAACAATAGGCTTGGAATACAGGATTTGAGCAAGGCAGGAGAATTGGGTATATTCTCTGCTTATAATATCATAAAACGTTTTACGGCTAAAGAAAACTAACTTTTATATCAAAAAGAAACCTATTATAGAAACTTTTACTAATTTTGCGGATAAAACTGAGTAAAAATAAGATTAATATATAAAAATCATGATTAAGATAACTTTCCCGGATGGTTCCGTTCGTGAATATAACGAAGGCGTAACCGGTCTGCAGATTGCAGAAAGCATAAGCTCACGTTTGGCACAGGATGTTTTGGCGTGCAGCGTAAATGGTGAGACTATAGATTTGAGTCGTCCTATAAACGAAGATGCTGAATTTGTTCTTTACAAATGGGATGATGAACAGGGTAAACATGCGTTCTGGCATACAAGTGCACACTTGCTTGCTGAGGCTCTTCAGGAACTTTATCCTGGAATTCAGTTTGGTATCGGTCCGGCTATCGAAAACGGTTTCTATTATGATGTAGATCCGGGTGAGGCTGTTATTAAAGAAGGTGACCTTCCTGCCATAGAAAAGAAAATGATTGAACTGGCTGCCAAGAAAGAGGCGTTGGTTCGTGAAAACATTTCAAAAGAAGAAGCATTGAAAATGTTCGGCGAAAGAGGAGAAACTTATAAGTGCGAACTTATCTCTGAACTGGAAG
Organism: Bacteroides cellulolyticus; assembly: GCF_025567135.1. Lineage (NCBI taxonomy): Bacteria > Pseudomonadati > Bacteroidota > Bacteroidia > Bacteroidales > Bacteroidaceae > Bacteroides > Bacteroides cellulolyticus. The sequence continues at coordinate 28,306 of NZ_JAOQJJ010000006.1, read as the reverse complement.
ACGGACATATCACTACTTATACTCAGGGTGCATTTACTGACTTGTGCCGTGGTCCACACTTGACTTCTACAGCTCCTATCAAGGCCGTTAAACTGTTGTCAGTGGCAGGTGCATACTGGAGAGGACAGGAAGACCGTAAGCAGATGACACGTATCTATGGTATTTCTTTCCCTAAGAAGAAAATGCTCGATGAATATCTTGCATTGCTGGAAGAAGCTAAGAAACGCGACCATCGTAAAATAGGAAAAGAAATGGATCTGTTCATGTTCTCTGATACAGTAGGTAAGGGATTGCCTATGTGGTTGCCAAAGGGAACAGCTCTTCGTATCCGTCTTCAGGATTTCTTGCGTCGTATCCAGGCAAGATATGACTATCAGGAAGTAATGTGTCCGCCAATAGGTAACAAGCTTCTTTATGTCACTTCAGGTCACTATGCAAAATATGGTAAGGATGCATTCCAGCCAATCCATACACCGGAAGAAGGAGAAGAGTACTTCTTGAAACCGATGAACTGCCCTCATCACTGTATGATATATAAGAACTCTCCACGTTCTTATCGTGACCTTCCTTTGCGTATCGCTGAGTTCGGTACTGTATGTCGTTACGAACAGAGTGGTGAGTTGCACGGATTGACTCGTGTACGTAGCTTTACACAGGATGATGCTCACTTGTTCTGCCGTCCTGACCAGGTGAAAGACGAGTTCTTGCGTGTAATGGATATCATTTCAATCGTGTTTACTTCGATGGGACTTGAAAACTTTGAGGCTCAGATCTCATTGAGAGATAAAGTGAACCGTGAAAAATATATCGGATCTGAAGAAAACTGGGAAAAGGCTGAACAGGCTATTATCGAGGCTTGCCAGGAAAAAGGATTGCCTGCAAAGATCGAATATGGTGAGGCTGCATTCTATGGTCCTAAACTAGACTTTATGGTTAAGGATGCTCTGGGACGCCGTTGGCAGTTGGGTACTATTCAGGTTGACTACAACTTGCCGGAAAGATTCCAGTTGGAATATATGGGATCGGATAACCAGAAGCACCGTCCTGTGATGATTCACCGTGCTCCATTCGGATCTATGGAACGTTTCGTTGCTGTTCTTATCGAACATACAGCTGGTAAGTTCCCATTGTGGTTGACTCCTGATCAGGTTGCAATTCTTCCTATTTCTGAAAAATTCAATGAATATGCTGACCATGTTCGTATGGAACTTAAGAAATATGATATTCGTGCCTTGGTTGACGACAGAAACGAGAAAATCGGACGTAAGATACGTGATAATGAAATGAAACGTATCCCTTACATGCTTATCGTAGGTGAAAAAGAAGCTGAAAATGGCGAGGTAGCCGTAAGAAAACAGGGTGAAGGCGACAAAGGAAGCATGAAAATAGAAGATTTTGCAAAAAATATTGCAGAAGAAGTTCATAATATGATAAATAAATGGTAACTTTGCAACCGTTTTCATGAATACGAATTAAATATTCATGAAAACGGTGTAAAAACTATTAAAGAATAATTTATAAAAACGTAATTCAAACTGGAATAAAAGTTATTAATGAAGAATGACAATTTAAAAGGGCAACATCGAATCAACGAACAGATTCGTGCCAAAGAAGTCCGCATAGTGGGCGATGATATTGAATCAGCAGTTTATCCGTTGGCGCAAGCTTTAAAGATGGCCGAAGAGCATGAAGCTGACTTAGTTGAAATTTCACCCAATGCTGTTCCACCGGTTTGTAGAATTATAGATTATTCTAAATTCCTTTATCAGTTAAAAAAACGCGCTAAGGAACAGAAAGCTAAGCAGGTTAAGGTTAATGTAAAGGAAATCCGTTTCGGACCACAGACAGACGAACATGACTATAACTTTAAGCTTAAACATGCAATAGGCTTCTTGCAGGACGGTGATAAAGTGAAAGCTTATGTATTCTTCAAGGGACGTTCAATCCTCTTTAAGGAACAGGGCGAAGTTCTTTTGTTACGTTTTGCAAATGACCTTGAAGAGTATGCTAAAGTAGAGCAGATGCCGTTGCTTGAAGGTAAAAGAATGATAATATCATTGACTCCTAAGAAAGGTCCGGCTCCAAAGAAAGCTGCTCCACAAGCTAAGGCTGCTAAAACTGAAGAGGAAGAAGATTAAAAAACAAGAGCGTATAGCGCGCAGGTATAGTGCGTTATTGCCTTTAGAATAATAATAATTAAAAATTTAAACAAGATGCCAAAGATCAAGACTAACTCCGGTTCTAAAAAAAGATTTACTCTTACCGGAACAGGTAAAATCAAAAGAAAGCACGCTTTTCATAGTCACATTTTGACTAAGAAGACTAAAAAGCAAAAAAGAAACCTTGTACACTCAGGATTAGTTCACAACTCAAACCTAAGCCAGGTAAAGGAACTTCTTTGCATGAAGTAATTTTAGCTTTAAAAGCGTATTTTGTATCATTTAAATTATTAACCGAATGTATTAGCTTTAAGTCCGATTGTAAAATATCGGCGCTTTCATTCAAAAAAGAATTAAAACTATGCCAAGATCAGTAAATCACGTTGCTTCAAGAGCAAGAAGAAAGAAAATTTTAGGTTTAACCAGAGGTTACTTTGGTGCTAGAAAGAATGTATGGACAGTAGCCAAGAATACTTGGGAAAAAGGTTTGACTTATGCTTACCGTGACCGTAAGAATAAGAAACGTAACTTCCGTGCATTGTGGATTCAGCGTATCAATGCAGCTGCTCGTTTGGAAGGTATGTCATACTCTAAACTGATGGGTGCTTTGCACAAAGCTGGTATTGAAATCAACCGTAAGGTTTTAGCTGATTTAGCTATGAATCATCCAGAAGCATTCAAAGCTGTTGTTGCTAAGGCAAAAGCTGCTTAATAGCTTCTAAGGAATAAAAAGTTATTAAAAAGCTGTTCTCACAAATGAGAGCAGCTTTTTTTTGTATTAAAATGATGGTGAAACTTTGTAATATTAATTTTTTGTATTATATTTGTAATACAAAAATATAGCCGCACTTGCAGAATCGGGAAACTCATCAAATTATAAGAAATACCGAGACAAGCTTCATATTCTAATGGCGGGCCACGCCTTCGGGTAGCATTTATGCCGGTGGATTACAAAGGAATTGAGCTCTCAAATCATGTCTATCGGAGTTTCGTCACGCCTCGGGTGCGGCTTCTTTTATATCTAAACTTCATTCAGAAAATACTTTATATTAGGTGTGTGTAAATGATTTGTGTTTTTTCATTTCACACATTTCTTATTTTAAAACTATATATCCCACTAATTTGTATATTTTACGTACGAATCAGTGGGATATATTGTCAATATACGCTTATTTCTAACTATATCAGTAATATCTATCAATTCAGTTCTTTTCGTCTATTATAGGGAAAATAAGTCATTCATCTTTGTTGTCCATATATTTTTCTCCGTACCTTTCTGAGTATTTTTTATTTATTATTTCCCGTAGCTCAGTAAGAGCTTTGTGGCAATACTTTATTATTGTTTTCTTATTCTTATTGAATTTTGTTGCTAATGTAAAATATGACTCTTTATTTATCCTTCCTATTATAATTTGTTTTTCCAGATATTCAAGTTCCTCTATTGATTCATCCATTATTTCCAAGGCTATTTTGTCTTTAATGTCGTCTGAGTAATATTTATATGGGAAAGTTGGCTCTTTGGACAAATCTTCATAGTAACTAGTGTTTTTCTTACGCGGGTCTGTAACTCTGTCTTTGCAAAAGTTTAATGTAACTTTTTTAACCCAGACATCAAATTTGCCTTTTTCATAGTAACTTGTACTCAAACGATTGATGACATGTAATATGGCATCATGGATTACATCTTGTTTTTCATTTGCATTAAATGGGAATAAAGAAACTACGCTTTCAATGTCCTTAAGTATTCTGTCCCAAGTCTCTTCGTCTAAATTGAAAATGTTCATATCTCTTGTATTTTATATTGTTTTTGTAAATATAAAGTAAAAGATATGAAAAAAGAAATATTTCATTAAAAATAATACATTTTTCTTATAATTTTTACGTTTTTGGATTTTTATTTATTGAATATGCAAAAAAAAGAGATGTCTCCTTTGGGGAAACATCTCTTTGTGTTCTTTAAAGATAAGCTTGAAGTTTTATGCTTCTGCAGGAGCTTCTGCAGCTTCAGCAGCTGGTTCCTCTGTTGCAGCTTCTGCTTCAGCTTTTGCTGCAGCTTCAGCAGCTTTCTTTTCAGCTACTTTCTTAGCTATTTCTTCGTTTACTTTCTTTTCAGCTTCAAGACGTGCTTTAGCTTCTGCCTTCTTAGCTTCTTCCTGCTTTGCTTTCAAAGCAGCAAGACCGTTCTGTTTGTTTTCTTTCCAAGCGTTGAACTTAGCTTCAGCCTGAGCTTCATCGAATGCACCTTTGGCAACACCACCAAGTAAGTGTTTCTTCATGTAAACACCTTCTTTAGAAAGGATGTTGCGAACTGTGTCTGTAGGCTGTGCACCTACCAATACCCAGTGCAATGCACGTTCAAAATTCAAATCTACTGTGGCAGGATTGGTATTTGGGTTGTAAGTACCAATTTTCTCAGTAAATCTACCATCACGTGGTGCTCTTGCGTCTGCAATAACAATTGAATAGAACGCATAACCTTTGCGTCCGTTTCTCTGCAATCTGATTTTAGTTGCCATTTTTTAAACGTTAAATTTTTAATGTTAATGATTTGAATTATGCTATTATCTCGTAATAGCGGCTGCAAAGATACTGCTTTTCTTTTGTTTTACAAATAGTTGGGATAATTTTCTGTATATTTATTTGTTTAATTCTCTCAACCATTTTTCCAGTTCGCCTGTCCATTGTCTCTTATAGATGAAGCTGTCGCGATAACCCCATCCGTGTCCGCCGATAGGGTATGTGTGCAATGATGCGGGAACTCCGTTGTTTACAAGCGACATATAGTAGTTTATACTATTTTCCACAGGTACAGTTTTGTCATCGCTGCTGTGCATGATGAAAGCAGGAGGAGTCTGTGGTGTTACCTGTTTTTCGTTACAGTATTTCTCTACCAGTTTATTGTCCGGATTTTCTCCAAGTAGATTGTTTCTTGATCCCATGTGGGTATATCTCTTGTCCATGGTGATGACAGGGTAGAAGAGTATCTGGAAATCTGGTCTTGTCGTTTCATCAAAATGAGTGGCTGCAGTGCTTGCCAGATGTCCTCCTGCGGAAGATCCCATTATTCCAAGTTTGGAGAATTTCCATTCCTGTGCCTTTCCACGCATTATTCTGATAGCCTGGTGTGCATCGCTTAAAGGTACTTCATTGTTGCCGTTAGGCATACGGTAGATAAGAACTGAATATGTGATACCCATGCCGTTGAACCAGGCAGCCATATCGTGACCTTCGTGAGCAGTCGCCAATCCGTAGTATCCTCCTCCAGGGCAAGCGATAATAGCCATTCCGTTTGGATTTTCGGCCGGATATACATACAATGTTGGTTCTGCAACATATAATGGTCCATTTTCTTTTTGTTCTTTCAGATTATTGTCGTTTGGTGCACCGTTAGGCCATAGTTTGATTTCAATAGGTTTTTGTGCACTTAGAACAGATGAGATTATAATAAAACTCATAATTAATATATTTTTTTTCATAACCGTTTATTTTTTGATAGACATACTGGCTTTTACCAGATATATAATAAGGAGAGCATATGCTACGAGCGAAACCAACTGGCTCATAGGATTTGCCAGCCATGACTCGTTTATGAGGTTGATGTCGCAATATCTCATCACTGCGCTTACTACACCCATAAGTGCACCTCCTGCAATGAAACCTGATGCGAGCAATGTTCCTTTCTCTCCACGTTCCTGATTTACTGATTCGTCTTTGCTTCTTGTTGTCACGTACCAGTTTATTGCACCACCTACCAATAGAGGAAGGTTAAGTTCCAAAGGAATGAACATACCGAGTGCGAAAGCCAGTGCAGGAACCTTGAAATAAGTAAGTACAATTGCCAATACAGCACCTGCTCCGTAAAGGGCCCATGGAGCACCTACACCGTTCATAAGAGGGTCGATAACGGCTGCCATAGCATTTGCTTGAGGTGCGGCTAGCTGTCCGCTTGTAAATCCGTAAGAATCATTCAGGACCATGATAACTCCACCTACAGTGGCAGCCGAAACCAGTGTTCCGAGGAATTTCCATGTCTCCTGTTTTTTAGGAGTGCTTCCCAGCCAGTAACCTATCTTTAGGTCTGTAATAAAACCACCTGCCATTGACAGTGCTGTACATACCACACCACCCATAACCAGTGCGGCAACCATACCTGTAGCCCCGTTCAGTCCGACAGCCACCATGATTACTGATGCAAGGATAAGAGTCATAAGCGTCATACCCGAAACAGGGTTTGTACCTACTATGGCAATAGCATTAGCTGCAACAGTAGTGAAGAGGAATGCTATACCTGCCACAAGAAGAAGTGCCACTACAGTGTGAAGCACGTTGCCCTGCATGACGTCGAAGTAGAAGAAAAGCAGGACGAGCAGCAATGTGAAGATAGAACCGAAAGCAATAATCTTCATAGGAATGTCGCGCTGAGTACGTTCTACGTTACCTTCAGCTTTATTGCCACCCATTTCCTTGGCTGCAAGACTTACTGCTCCCTTGATAATACCCCATGAACGGACAATACCGATAATACCGGCCATTGCTATACCGCCGATACCTATACTCTTGGCATATTCGCTGAATATCATTTCCGGCGACATGTCCTTAACAGCTGTAGCGATGTTCGGGTTCCATGTGTTTAGAACCTGGTCGCCGAAAACAAGCGCGAATCCAGGTACTATAACGAACCAAACCACCAGCGAACCGGCACATATTATGGCTGCATATTTCAGACCTACGATATATCCCAATCCAAGTACTGCAGCTCCTGTATTGATTTTAAAAACAAGTTTGAATTTCTCTGCCACCATTTCTCCTGCATTGCAGATGCGGCTTGTGAAGTTTTCGTTCCACCATCCGAAGGTACCTACTATGAAATCGTACAGACCTCCTATAAGTCCTGCCATGAGAAGAGGTTTGGCCTGGTCGCCGCCTTTCTCGCCCGACACCAAGACCTGTGTGCTGGCTGTAGCTTCAGGGAAAGGATATTCGCCATGCTTGTCCTTTACGAAATATTTACGGAATGGAATAAGGAAGAGGATACCCAATACACCTCCAAGGAGGGAGCTAATGAACATTTGCATGAAGTTCACTGTCATTTCAGGATATTTTTCCTGAAGGATATAGAGAGCGGGCAGAGTGAATATTGCACCTGCTACGATTACTCCGGAGCATGCTCCGATGGACTGTATCATTACGTTTTCGCCCAGCGCGTTCTTACGCTTTGTGGCGCTTGACACACCAACCGCTATTATGGCAATAGGTATTGCGGCTTCGAATACCTGACCTACTTTAAGTCCAAGATAGGCGGCTGCAGCCGAGAAAATAACAGCCATCACTATACCCCATGTCACCGACCACAGGTTTACTTCAGGATAATTCTTCGAAGGCGACATGAGAGGCTCATATTTCTCGCCCGGTTTCAGCGGACGGAACGCGTTTTCAGGCAGCCCCGTCGGCTTTTCTTGTTCTGTTTTCATGTTCGATTATGTTATTATATTGTTAATGATTTCATTTTCGTGTCCAAAAGTAATAAAAAAACTCATAACCTTTGCGTCCTGTATTCGTTTGGTGTACAGCCAACTTCTTTTTTGAACATCCGGCTCAGGTGTTGCGGATACTGGAACCCCAGTTCGTAGGCTATTTCAGTCATTGTCATCTGTGTGGATAGCAGTTTTTCTTTTGCTTTATCTACTACTTTGCCGTGTATATATTCCGATGCCGTTTTTCCTGTCTGCCTGCTTATCATGTCGCCGAAATAGTTTGGCGACAGGAACACCTTTTCGGCAAAGTATCTCACCGTGGGCAATCCGTTTTCGGCTGGAGCCTTGCTGTCGAAATAATCGTCAAGCAGACGTTCGAACTGCACTATCACGTTCTTGTTTGATACCTCTCTTGTTTCGAATTGCCTGTCGTAGAAACGCAGACAGTAGTCAAGCATCAGTCCGATGTTCGCTGTAATAATCCTCTGGCTGTGTTTGTCCTGATGGCTTCGTAGTTCTCTTTCGATATTGCCGAAACATTCCATGATTATCTTCTTTTCATCTTCTGACAGGTGAAGAGCTTCTTTCGAGTCGTAAGCGAAGAACGAATATCTTTTTATGTCTTTGCCGAGTGCAGTGCCGTGTATAAAGTCGGGATGAAACAGTATTCCGTAGCCTTCCGGCTTTGTATCGGTATTCATATAAGATGTCACTACCTGTCCAGGTGCGAAACATACTATAGTTCCTTCGTCATAGTCGTATTCCTGCATTCCGTATGTCAGATCGCCACATTTCGTTTTTTTCAGGTAAACGGCATATACGCCATAATTTATTGTGAGAGTTTCAGGCCATTTCTTAGCTTTGGACAGATCGACAACGCTCACCATAGGATGCAGTGTTTCGAGTCCGAATATATCATTGAATTTATTGACCTCCTCCAGTTTGATAACTTCCTGTTTCATTTATAAGAATTATTGTGTTCGTAGCAAATTTAATACATATTATCCGTATAAGCAACATTCTGTAATATTGGTACAAAGAGCCGTAATCCATATACAGGTTTGTCTGAGTGTATATAATACTTTTGTATCATGAAATAATATACATTATAACAGATATGCTTTTAAACGAATTTTTATCTTATGTAAAGACCGGCAAGGCTCTCAGTACAGATGAGATACATGCCATTATGGGTGAGATGAGTGAAGAGGCACGCCGTGTGACATTCCGTCTGAACTCATCTTATCACACTCCGTCTGAGGTTAGAGAATTGCTTTCCGAACTGTTCGGATATAAAGTGCCTGAATCGCTGCGTGTTTTTCCTCCTTTATATTCTGATTTCGGGAAGAATATACACGTTGGTGAAAATGTTTTCATAAATGCCTGTTGCCATTTTCAAGACCATGGAGGTGTGACTATTGGTGATGGTTGTCAGATAGGTCATAATGTGGTGTTTGCAACTCTCAATCACGGATTGCAGCCTGAAGAACGTGGCATCACTTATCCGGCTCCGATTGTTCTCGGTAAGAATGTTTGGGTAGGTTCAAACTCTACTATTCTTCAGGGAGTAACAATAGGCGACAATGCCGTGATAGCTGCCGGGGCTGTGGTGACCAAGGATGTTGAGGCTGGAACTATAGTAGGCGGCGTACCTGCCCGTTTCATAAAAAGGATATAATAAAGATATGCATATAATATGAAAACAAAATTACTTTTAATCGTTCAAATTCTAATAATTAGTGCTATGACAAATCTAAATGCGCAAGACAAAAAGACTTTCGCACCAAGCGATAAAGTCGTGACAGAACGAGTTTCGTTCAAGAACCGTTTCGGCATAACTCTAGTTGCAGATATGTATCGTCCTAAAAATGCAGAAGGTCCGTTGCCTGCATTGGCTGTGAGCGGTCCTTTCGGTGCGGTAAAGGAACAGTCGTCCGGGCTTTATGCACAGACTATGGCTGAACGTGGATTCCTTACAATAGCTTTCGATCCGTCTTTCACTGGCGAGAGTGGGGGAGAGCCGCGATATGTGGCATCGCCTGATATAAATACCGAGGATTTCAGTGCCGCGGTGGATTATCTGACAACTCGTCCGGATGTCGATTCTGAGAGAATAGGAATAATAGGTATATGTGGATGGGGAGGATTTGCCTTGAATGCCGCAGCCATTGATACCAGAATAAAGGCTACTGTGGCAGTGACCATGTACGACATGAGCCGTGTAACTGCAAACGGATATTTCGACTCTATGGATGAGGACGCACGTTATGAACTTCGCAAGAAACTAAACGAGCAGCGTACTATCGACGCTAAAAACGGAAGCTATGCCCTTGCCGGTGGAGTGGTTGACCCGCTGCCTGAAGATGCTCCACAATTCGTCAAGGATTACTATGCTTACTACAAGACTCCGCGCGGCTATCATCCACGCTCGCTCAATTCAAACAACGGATGGAATGTCACTTCGTCACTCTCATTCATCAATACTCCTCTGTTGACATATAGCAGTGAGATAAGGAGTGCCGTACTTCTGGTTCATGGTGAGAAAGCACATTCGCGTTATTTCTCTGAAGATGCTTTCAAGAAACTCAAAGGTGATAATAAAGAGCTTCTCATTGTTCCCGGTGCGAGTCATGTCGATTTGTATGACAATGTAGCAGGCGTGATTCCATACGACAAGATTGAGAAATTCATACGCGACAATATGAAATGATTACAGTGTGATAAAACGAAAAAAAGAGAAAATCAGTTGGCTATGCCTTTTGATTTTCTCTTTTTTCGTGATTCCGCTGCGATTCGAACGCAGGACCCACGCCTTAGAAGGGCGTTGCTCTATCCAGCTGAGCTACGGAACCATCCTTATAATATTTTCTGCATTTAAGTGATTCCGCTGCGATTCGAACGCAGGACCCACGCCTTAGAAGGGCGTTGCTCTATCCAGCTGAGCTACGGAACCATCCTTAATTGCGGTGCAAAGGTAGATGTAATTTTTTAATTATACAAGTTTTTCATGTCTCTTTTTTCTCGTTTTGTCCGAGTTCTCTTTTAAATGGCTCTACTTTATCCCTATTTATTACACAGTCCTTGGTATTCGCAATATGATACTGAGTATTGCAAAAATACACAATACTATAGGATAGTACAGATATTCCATGATGTTTAGCGGAGAGACGGATGCCAGTTCTGCCGCAATCAGCATTTGTGCGCCGTAAGGGATTATTCCCTGAATTACGCATGAGAATATGTCTAGTATGCTGGCGCTTCTTCTCTTGTCAATCTTGTATTCCTCAGCTATTTCTGAAGCAAGAGGTCCTACGGTAATTATGGCTATTGTGTTATTTGCGGTACACATATTTGCCAGGCTTACCAGTGCTGCAATACTGAATTCAGCTCCTCGTTTTCCGCTTACTTTTTTGGTGAGTTTGTGAAGTATGTAATCCACTCCTCCGTTGAAACGTATCAGTTCAAGCATTCCTCCGGCCATAAGAGTAATGATGATGAGTTCGCCCATTCCTGTTATTCCCTGTCCCATCGAGCCGAACCATCCGAAGAAATCGAATGCTCCGTATGCCATTCCTATTATACCTGTAGATATAATTCCGAGCAGGAGGACTAACATTACATTCACTCCTGCAATTGCCGTTACCAATACTATTATATAAGGTATTACCTTTCCCCATTCTATGCTTCCGGTTGGAGCAACGGTTTCTACATTATTCCCATAGAATATGTAATAGGCAAAGACCAGAATTGCGGCAGGCAGTGCTATGAGCATATTCATTCTAAACTTGTCTCTCATCTGGCAGCCTTGCGTTCTTGTTGCTGCAATGGTAGTGTCTGATATAAATGAAAGGTTATCCCCAAAGAAGGCCCCTCCGATGACCAATGCCGTCATAAATGGAATTCCCACGTCTGTCTTTGCGGCTATTCCCACAGCAACAGGTGTAAGTGCCACTATTGTACCCACTGATGTTCCGATAGATAACGAAATGAAGCATGAAGCCAGAAACACACCGGCAAGCAGCAGACTGTCCGGAAGGAGATGAAGAGTTAGATTTACGGTGGCGTCTATAGCTCCCATAGCTTTTGCTGATTGTGCAAATGCTCCTGCCAGAATGAAAATCCATATCATCATCATGATATTCTTATTGGCAGCTCCGATGGAATATTGTATTATTCTGTCGTTCAGGCTGAGGCCTTTTGTAGTAGCTACTGCATATATCGATGCTACAAGGAATGCAACTGTAATAGGAACCTTGTAGAAGTCATTCACTATTATAGACGTTACCAGATAGAGACACAGGAATACAGCCAGAGGCATAAGTGCGGCCCCGCTAGGCTTGTTTATAATAGGTGTAAGTTTGTTTAAGTTCATTATATATTTCAGATGTTGTTAGTCCTGACATGAGCGTCGAGGTAGAAATCAATATTTTCTTTCGATATGAGAGTTATAGGCATATAGTTATATGGCTTGACTTCTTTCTTCAGAATGAGATGTTCGAACAGACATTCTATACAGCTTTGTCCCTGCTCTGTAGGCTGCTGTGCTATAATGAAATCAATAGTTCCCGCCTTTAGGCATTTTACGTTTCTTCTCAGTAGGTCGTAGCCCATCAGCTTGAAGCCTTTGCGGTTTATTTTCTGCATGTATTCGCCAATGATATACGCTTTCGAGTTGAACGTAATTCCGCAATTTATCTCAGGATGTTCGGCAAAGAACTCTTCCATTAGCTTTTCATTGTTCTCCGGATTTTTTACGTAGAAGTTCAATTCGTAAAGCTTTATTCCAGGACAATTGTTCTTTATGTATTCGCGGAAACCTTCTTCACGGTTTCTTTGCTGGTTTGAGCCAAGTCTTCCTCCGTATATAAGGCGGAATATCACAACCGGCTCGTTATGTTCTGCCATAAGGCTTAGGATGCGGGCTGCAAAATATCCGCTGCTGTGCGAACTCTGTCCGTAGAAACTCAGCGGATTAAGTGATTTTATGTTTGAATCAATAAATATGAATGGAATGTTTCTTTCTTTCAGTTGTAAGACAGTTGATTTAGTTTCGTCTTCCGAACTTGGGGCCATAATCACTCCGTCCGGCATTGATTCAAGCATTTTCTGTCCGGCTTCGGCAAAGGCTCCTGATTCATATTGGTCATAATATGAGATGTTCAGTTTTATATTGAAGTCCTTGTATGTACTTACGGCATGTTCCATACCTGCCTCAATATCTATCCAATAGTCCTCATTTGTGTGTAGTGGGAGAAGACATGCCAGATTATATTTTTTGTTGGACGCCAATGCACTGGCATACATGTTTGGCTGGTAGTTCATCTGTTTCAGGATTTCTTCAACCTTTTTCTTGCTTGATTCCGATACACCCGATCTGCCGTGTATTACTCTATCTACTGTTCCCACAGAAACTCCCGCCTTTATGGCTATGTCCTTTATGCGTATTCTTTCAGACTTGTTTTCTCTCATATTTACACCTTATTATATATGCCGTAAGATGAATTATTACGGAAATAAATTTTTTTTTCGATACAAAATTACAACTTTTTTTGGTATTATGAAAATATGTTGTACCTTTGTGTGCGCACACGAATTGATTTCTTAATCAATATCAATTGCGTGTATTTGTTTGATTTATTATATGTAAGAATAAATAAACCTATTTCAATAAAAATATTTTATTATGGCAAAAATTGTTACACTTGGAGAAATTATGTTGAGATTATCCACTCCGGGTAATACTCGTTTCGTTCAGTCAGATTCATTTGATGTAGTTTATGGTGGTGGCGAAGCTAACGTAGCTGTAAGCTGTGCAAATTATGGTCACGATGCATACTTCGTAACTAAACTTCCTAAACACGAAATCGGACAGTCTGCTGTAAACGCACTTCGCAAATATGGTGTTAAGACAGACTTCATCGCTCGTGGTGGCGACCGTGTAGGTATCTACTATCTTGAAACTGGTGCTTCTATGCGTCCAAGTAAGGTTATCTATGACCGTGCTCATTCTGCTATTGCTGAAGCTGATCCATGTGATTTCGACTTCGATGCTATCATGGAAGGTGCTGACTGGTTCCACTGGTCTGGTATCACTCCTGCTATCTCTGACAAGGCTGCCGAACTTACAAAACTTGCTTGCGAGGCTGCTAAACGTCACGGTGTAACAGTTTCTGTTGACCTTAACTTCCGTAAGAAACTTTGGACAAAGGAAAAAGCTCAGTCTATCATGCGTCCTTTGATGCAGTATGTTGACGTATGTATAGGTAACGAAGAAGATGCTGAACTTTGCCTTGGTTTCAAACCAGACGCTGACGTAGAAGGCGGTAAGACAGATGCGGAAGGCTACAAAGGTATCTTCACTGCAATGGCTAAGGAATTCGGATTCAAATATGTAATCTCTACTCTCCGCGAATCATTCTCTGCAACTCACAACGGTTGGAAAGCTATGATTTACAATGGCGAAGAATTCTATACTTCAAAACGTTACGACATCGATCCTATCATCGACCGTGTAGGTGGTGGTGACTCATTCTCAGGTGGTATTATCCACGGATTGCTTACTAAGCCTAACCAGGGTGCTGCTCTTGAATTCGCAGTTGCTGCTTCTGCATTGAAGCATACTATCAACGGCGACTTCAACCTTGTTTCTGCTGAAGAAGTTGAAGCTCTTGCAGGTGGTGACGCAAGCGGTCGTGTACAGCGTTAATAGTCTAATCATTTAAAAAGAATATTCAAAATGGCAAAATTCGATAAAGTTGCGGTATTGAACAAGATTGGTTCAACCGGTATGGTTCCTGTATTCTATCACAAAGATGCAGAAGTTGCAAAGAAAGTTGTAAAGGCTTGCTATGACGGTGGTGTTCGTGCATTCGAATTCACAAACCGTGGCGACTTTGCTCACGAAGTATTCGCTGAAGTAGTGAAATACGCTGCGAAGGAATGTCCTGAAATGGCAATGGGTGTAGGTTCAGTAGTTGATCCTGCTACTGCAGCTCTTTACATTCAGCTTGGTGCTTGCTTCGTTGTAGGCCCATTGTTCAACCCTGAAATTGCTAAGGTATGTAACCGTCGTCTTGTAGCTTACACTCCAGGTTGCGGTACTGTTTCTGAAGTAGGTTTCGCTCAGGAACTTGGTTGCGACTTGTGTAAGGTATTCCCTGGTGATGTTTACGGTCCTAACTTCGTTAAGGGTATGATGGCTCCAATGCCATGGTCTAAGCTTATGGTAACCGGTGGTGTAGAACCATCTAAGGAAAACCTTACAGCATGGATCAAAGCTGGTGTATTCTGCGTAGGTATGGGTTCTAAGTTGTTCCCTAAAGATAAAGTTGCAGCGGAAGACTGGGCTTACGTAACAGACAAATGTGCTGAAGCTCTCGGCTATATAGCAGAAGCTAGAAATAAGTAATAAAAGGTTATAAAAGGTGTATTTATGGAGCACCGGTGTGCTTGTCGTTTCCGACAGGTGTGCCGGTGCTTTTTTTATGGATTTTCTTTTTTTAGATCAAAAAAAATCCTATCTTTATTGTCACACGTTCGTGTCACTGTCGTTACACGTTGGTGTCACTATAGTCACACGTTAGTGTAACCGTCGTCACACGAACGTGTCACGGTTTAAAGTTATATATGTTTTATTGATTTGTAATAATAACCCTAATATAATATACTATGCCAATAAAGTTTGATTTGTTTGAAAATCCTGAAAGAGAAGGTGTTGAAGTTCCTGAGTTTCATGCTAAAGTTATAACTAAAGGACTTGAGACGACAAGAACTCTACGTGAGAGTATCCAGAAAAAATGTACTGTCACGGCATCTGACGTTGAGGCTGTGCTTACAGCGTTGGGTGATGAAATGTTTGAAGCCTTTAGTAATGGTTATTCTGTTTACTTGCACGGAATAGGTTATTTCAGTCTTAGTCTGAAATGTTCTCCCGATATAAATCTTAATAATATATCATCTTCTGATATAAAAGTCAAAGGAATACGTTTTCAGCCAGATAAGGAATTGTCAAGAAGATTATCTAACGTGGAATTCGTACATATGAAAAACAGCGGTCGTCATTCCAGTAAAATGAACCTTTCTGAAATTACTGAAAAGATTGAAAAATATTTTACAGATAATCAGATCCTGCGACGTCCTGATTTCGAGAAGCTGACAGGTTTCAATAAGTCCAAATCAATAAGGACATTAAAGTTGCTTGTTGAAGAAGGTATGCTGAAGAATATCGGTACAATGCGGATGCCTATTTATGTGCTACGATAGGTTTTGTTTCATGCTAGTAGCTTATCCTCCCATTCGGTGAAGGCCGCTCCAAACTCAAGGATACTGTTGGCATAATCCGTGTCGGCATGGTATCTCAAAACATGAATATTGTTCACTATCATCCCCCGTATGCACTGTGGAACATTTCTGATAATATAATCCGAAAGATAAGCCAATGAAATGGGATGCCCAATTGCATTTGCTACTTTTTAATATAATTATGTGCGGAAAAATGTATGTTATAGTATGAATTATGTGTAGAAAAATGTATATTTGTGGTGGATTTATCTGCAGAAAAATGTAGTTATGGCCATGAATTATCCGTAAAAAATGTATATTTACTATGCAAAGGGTTGTTTTTCAAAAACTTATAGAATGGAAGTCTCGGCCTGACAGAAAACCATTAGTAGTCAATGGTGCCCGTCAGGTGGGAAAGACATGGCTTCTTCGTGAGTTCGCAAGGACTGAGTTTGTAAAGGAGGCATATATCGTTTGCCGTAAAAATGACATTGTCAGGCAAATATTTACCCAAGATTTTGATGTTGACAGGATATTGCGCGCTTTACGTGCATTGTCAGGTGTTGACATTACTCCGGGAGACACACTTATAGTTCTTGACGAGGTTCAGGATGTACCGGAAGTACTTGAATCTCTAAAATATTTCTGTGAGGAAGCGCCGGAATATCACATTGCTGTTGCCGGTTCTCTGTTAGGCATATCTTTGCATCATGGAGTTTCCTATCCTGTAGGTAAGGTAAATGAAATTTATGTCTATCCTATGAATTTTGAGGAGTTTGTTTTGGCGAAAGGGGAAACAGAGATTTTTAAACTCATCATCAACCATGATTACATGACGATGAATATGATTCATGAGAAGATGGTCGATTTGTTGAGGCAATATTATTACGTGGGAGGAATGCCCGAAGCAGTAAAGAAATATGTTGAAACAGATTCTCTACTGGAAGTCAGAAGAATACAGGGCGAGATTCTTAACGGTTATGAAATGGACTTATCCAAGCATGCTCCAAGAGAACAAGTGGCGCGTATTCGCATGGTATGGAAAAGTATTCCGTCGCAATTGTTCAAGGACAACAAGAAATTCATATATGGCGCATTAAGAAAAGGTGCTAGGGCAAACGATTTTGAGATTGCTATCCAGTGGCTGGTTGATTCAGGTCTGGTCTATAAGGTGCCAAAGTGTACAAAACCTGCTTTGCCACTTGATGTTTATGAGGATTTAAGCAGTTTCAAATTATACATACTTGATGTAGGTCTTTTAGGTGCAATGGTCAATACAGAGCCTGTACAGGTTCTGATAAATAATAATGTTTTTGTGGAATATAAAGGAGGAATGACGGAGCAGTATGTGCTTCAGCAAATGAAAAGCCATGGTGTGTCTCCTGTTTATTATCATAAAACGGACGATTCCAGGCTGGAACTTGATTTCGTAATACAGAAAAATGCGAAATTATTGCCTGTTGAGGTAAAGGCCGAAGGAAATGTAAGGGCCAATTCGTTGACGACACTGCTTGCAAGAAATCCTGATATGGAGGCTGTCAGGTATTCTATGTTGCCTTATAAAGAACAGGGGCAACTGAAATGTGTACCTTTATATGTAGTTTGATTTAAAGTGTAATTAATAAAATGAGAAAAATTTATCCTAAAGAATGGGTGTCTATACATCCATATACTAAAACAGGTGCGACAGATAATTATTACTGTAGATTGGTAAACAGAATAATTGACGTACTATATGATTATGATATAATGGAAGGGGAAATTGAGCCTGAAGACGAGATTTACGAAGATACGGCGATATTTCTTGTCGGATGGTTCGAAGATATCATTTCGCAGACTGGCGTTTGGCAGGTGTTCACTTCGCAGTGCGAAAAACGGTATGGCAGCCGATTGCCTTTCTATGAACCGGGCGAAGATTATTATCCGGACGAGATAAACGTGGAAGATGTACGCTTCATTCTTTGGCATTGCTTTCAGAGAGATAAAATAGGGAAGAAAATCTATAATCCGGAAAACACCGGTATTTTGGCATTGGCAAATGAAATATACGATATCTTTGACGAGGAGTTCGAGACAGCCCCAGTGAATGAAAGACTTCAGGATTTCTTTGATTTCTCTTATTTGACTGAGGATGATTTTATGGAATACAGAAGTAAAGTGGAGTGGTTCTATTTTAATTCATATATCAACATGGGCTGTTATGAATGTTATTTGGATAGCCTTTCCGAGTATATGGAGGAATTAGAGAAACGTGAGGACCTTGATGCACGTACGATGGATTTGATGATATATTCCTTTAAGATAAATAACGTGTTGTCGGGTAGAACACCTCTTCTTGCCATTACTGCTCCTGAATATCTGAAACTTCTTCTTGAGGAACAGACTGTGAATCCTGTAGATGCACCATATATGAACATGGACGGCAGGATGGAAGCATTATATTTGGTGACGGACGAAGCAGAAGATTATTATTTGTTCAAAGAGGTTTCAGACAAGGAGGATACTTATAAAGTAATAAAAGATTCTATTGAACTTAACGCTCCAAAGCTGATTCCGGGTGATACGGTAGTTACATCAATTCTGTTCAAGTTTGGAAAGTATTGGCAACACAATGGTATTATGAATATCTATAGCATTAAAGATTTTCCGGAACTTGATGACATTAAGAATGAATCTAACATAAAGGCATCATACGATGACTTCCTTGCGGCAACAGAAGGAAAACACTTTGTATTTCTGAAAGGAAAAGAAGAGATGAGCGATTTCATTCATAATAGGATGAAATATAAAACAGCTTCCGGTCTAAAATTTCCTGATATGGGAAATGACGTATTGATGTTGTGTGTTACTCCTAAACAAGGAATATCTGTTGTGCGTTACTATTGTGAATGTATCGCTTCGCCTGACAATCCATATTACAATAAGGAAAAGGCAGAAAAGAATGCAATTAATTTCCTGACGAATAGCCGATTGATACCATACGAAACAGCATGCGAACTTCTTGATAGAGGCTACCTGAAGGATGCAGCTTTGAATAGCACCAAAGGACTGGAACACGGTAAAGAGCTGGTTAGGAAGAATGGTCGGTTTATGTTGGATTATTTCTTCAACATGTGCAGGGAGAAGGATTTGGCATAGAAAAGGACTTGCAAATTAATTGCAAATGCTTTGCAATTAATTTGCTCTATTTTTTAAGTTGAAAACAATATCCCCACTTTGCATTTCACTCGGTTTACACTATCTTTGTGAAAATAGGAAACTTTATTTGTATAAATTCATAATCAGCAATATCATATGTACGAAGAATTGATTCCGCAATATGATTCATTGGTAACAGAATATAAAGAAATAGTAGCCGATAGATTCAGTAAGGCCGACTTTATAGAATATAATGAGATTCTGTTTTCAGCACATAGTTGTGCCATAGAAGGTAATAGTTTCTCTGTAGATGAAACCCGTACTTTGAAGAAGAAAGGATTGGGTATGATTCCTCATGGAAAGACTCTTTTTGAAGCATTTGAGATTCTTGATCATTTCCAGGCATACGAGTATTTGTTGAATAATTTGGATAAACCGCTTACCGAAGAACTGCTGAAAGAGACTCACAGACTGTTGACGGAGCATACTTTAGAGTATAAAACGAGGAATGATGAAGTTCCGAGTAAGCCCGGAGAATATACCACTGTCGATATGTGTGTAGGTGATACAATATTCGGAGAACATGAAAAACTGATAAGGCAGGTTCCACGTCTTCTTGAAAGCACGCAAAGTGCTATAGATAGCGGTGAGGTGCATCCTATGGTTATAGCCGCAAAGTTCCATGGCTTTTATGAGTATCTTCATCCGTTCCGCGATGGTAACGGACGTTTGGGAAGGCTTATGTCAAATTTTATTCTTCTCAAAATGGGACAACCATTGCTGATAATACCCAGCAGTCATAGAGAAGAATATATTGCAGCTTTAAAATATATAAAGAAGGAACGTACTGATGAATTTCTTATTGATTTCTTCTTTAAGACTTCTATTAACAGGCTTCAGTATGAAATATCTGAGAAGAAGAATCTTACGGATAATTTTATAGACGGTTTTCGTTTTATTTCTGAGTCTAAAAAATAAAAGATTACATATTAATCTTGAATTCACTCAACGATATTTCATACCCAGCCCATGGCCAGCTAACGAAGAGTTCTTCTGTACGTGTATCTTTCTTGATAGTAACCTCATCGAATACTCTTAAATTCCTAAGGAAAGGATATGAGTCAATCGGGATTGAATATTCCTTTATTCCGTCGGTTGTTTCAATAGTAAGAGTAAAGAGCTTGCGGCTGATTGTTACGTCTTTAATGGCATAGTCATCGTCAAGGTATTCTGTGTCGAGTTTGTTGAGCTGTCAAAGAAAAGAATGATACGCTTAATATTTCTTCAAATAAATGCTTCATTTTTAAATCTTTTGATGATATTTTTAAGAAAAATCGAAGTAAACAACAAAAATGTCTTTATTCTCATATATTCTTATTACTTTTGCTTATAATTGTGCTATAAAAGCAGGGCAAATATTATTATAATTAGGTAAGATATTATGGGTAAAAAGGTACTTGAATTTGTGACTTTTTGCATAAGTAAACTTTCCATATTATTGAAACTGCCCCAATAAGAGATATATAGTTGCTTGAAGAAGACTGGAATTTTATATGACTATATTGTACCCTAATACGATATTTTGCATACATTTAGTGAATGCTATTAATTTTAGATTTGGCTGGATATATGAAAGAGAAAAGAGTTCCCAGTGAAATGTGTTTTGAAGATATACTTGAAGAATAAAATTTGGCTGAGTAATTGAAGCTATTTACGAAACGAACTGATAAATATAAAAATAGATATGGCGCAGGATATAAATCGCCTTAAAGTGGTTCTTACAGAAAAGAAGTACACTAATAAATGGTTATCAGAATAGGTGGAAAAAGCTCCTGCTACTGTTCCAAAATTGTGTACAAATACAATGCAATCTAATTAAGAAACATTGGTAACCATTGCCAAAGCTCTTGATTTGGATGTAAAGTATTTGTTGTGGTCGATATAGTAATGAAGTCAATGATTCATCAGACTAAAACTATATATTATTAAAATGTACTAAATAACACATACTGAATATGAATTTGATTTATAAAATCTACATAGATAGGTATATTAATAGCAACTTCAATAATTGAGAAGGTATATTCTGATATTGATTGATAAAGCTATTGATTTAAGTTCTACAACAAACTTTGATTCAGTTATTAACTGATAGTAAAACTTTGATTCTATTAAAGAGATTTAGTCTTAATTTTATGTTAAAAATATATTTAGATTGGAATATTATAAGTTATCTCAAGAATGAGGAATACAAAGATTTGCGTGACTATATTGCGCAAGTCAATGAATTCTTTATTTTTCCATACTCTAGAGCTCATATTCAAGATTTATATCAATCTAAATCTCCCACTAACGATGTAAAATTCAAACAAGACCTTGATACCCTTACGGAAATTTGTCAGACTCATCTGCTAGAATATAATGATAACATAGATGCGCAATATCCATACGAATGTACACCTCGTCAATATATAGAAAGAGAGTCGTTAACTTTACAAGCTTATACATCAGGATTTGAACCTATTAATTTTACAGAACTTATTAGATCAGTGATGGATGTAACGTCATTTGAAAACATCCATAAATTTCTTCTTGCTTATCCATTAGCAACTCCTATACAAAACCCTAATAACGGATTATTAATTTCTAATTTATGGGACGCATTAACATTTTCACTTGAGAATTTTTCTTTGCTGTTAAGAGACAAAAAACTTGAAGTAGAGATATACAAGTCAATGTGTAAACTTGAAGGTGAAAGAAGTATTCAGGAGATGCAAAATATAGATAGTTCTGATATCTTTGATTACTTAAATGAATTATGCATTAGGAGAACTAACAAGAACCTAACAGATACCATTCTTTCCACTCTTGAGACAATTAATGGAATAAATAGCTATAACTATTTTCTTGCGGAATATACAACTCTTGCACTTTGTGGTTATTGTCGAGATAAAAAGAGGAACATCCTTAATATTATGACAGATGCGCTTCATGCATTTTATGCAATGCGTTGTGATGTACTTGTTACAAAGGATGATGGCATGAAGAAAAAGGCTAAGGCAGAATTTTTTCGTTTCAATTCACCGACACGTATTATTGAAATTGAAGAATTACGCACATTCTTAGAAACGGAATTGCATAATCAATATAATCTAGATTATATTCAACATGAAGTAATTCCGAAATATTCAAAAGGAGAAGACCGTGGAGAGAGGAAACTTGCATATAAAAACGTACCATCTCCTATTTGGGGATTATTTACCAATTGTATCAGGATTCCACAAGCACCAAATACTTTAGCATTAAAAGTAAATCTTGCTCCCAATGGTTACATTTACTATACGGAACTAAAACATTTCTTTAATCTTTTGATGGAGAACATGTCTGACAAGGAAAAGACAAATTTTCAAAAAGAGGTTATTGATAAATTCCTCACGAGAAATAAAGGGATCTTTCTTTCTATAAGGACATTTTTCTATTTTAAAAAATGGCAAATCGAACTTATTGCAGATCCAGAGTCTGTCGTTCCTCTGCCTATGATAATAGTCCGTAAGAAACAAAAAATAATATTATTACTTGAAAAGATAATTTCAAAATTATATAATAAATGAACAAATGGGAAATTCCAGCTGACTTAATCAAAAAGACAATGATAGTAATTTCAAAAGAAATTAAAGAGAAGGTAGGGTAGTACTTTAAAGAATACAAGTACACTTGTAGTGTTATTGGGGGAAAATTAACTAATTTATCTGTAATAATAAATTTTACATAATTATGACAAAAGCGAAACCTTTTATCAAGTGGGTGGGAGGCAAGACTCAACTCATTGAGCAACTGGATGCATTGTTGCCGGCAGATTTTGGTAATTGGAATGATGTGACCTATATTGAACCATTTGTGGGTGGCGGTGCTATGCTATTTTATATGCTGCAGCGGTATCCTAATATCCGTCATGCTGTTATTAACGATGTGAACCCAGACTTAACTACATGTTATCGTATAGTAAGGGATATGCCAGAGGAGTTGATAACTTCCTTATTGGAAATACAAGATTCCTACAATGCATTACAAACGGAAGAAAGACGCAAGGAATTCTACCTTGCCGTTCGTGATCGCTATAATGAGAAAAATCTTAATCCACTGGAGAATACCACAAAGTTCTTTTTCCTTAATCGCACTTGTTTTAATGGTCTATACCGCGTGAACAAGAAAGGACTGTTTAATGTCCCTTTTGGCAAGTACTCAAATCCACAAATTTGTGATCCTGATACCATTCGAAAAGACAGTGAGGTCCTTCAACGTGTGGAAATTATGACTGGTGATTTTGATGCAACTTTTAATCGCGCTCAAGGTTATACACTCTTCTATTTAGATCCTCCTTATCGTCCTCTCAGCGATACGTCCAGTTTTAACGATTATTCGAAAGAAGCTTTTAACGATGATGCCCAAATTCGTCTGAAAGAATACTGCGATCGTATCAATGAAGCTGGTTTTCGTTTTATGCTTAGTAATTCTGATTGTAGAGGAAGGAATGAAGAGGATAATTTTTTTGATTTGCTCTATGAGGCCTATAATGTAGAAAGGGTTTGGGCATCACGTAGTATTAATTCAAATCCCAGTAAGCGGGGTAAATTAACGGAGATTCTTGTGCACAACTATGTCGCAACAAAAGCAAATCCCCATGGTAACTATTTACGACCAGAACCAATATATGCAGCAGAAGAAATTGTTGATTTTGCCGTGAACTATTAACATCAATTTGAAACATTAAATATGGCGTTCTCGCCTCAATTAGAGTATATGGCTAAAGATTTTAACAAGTTTATGTCTCAGCTCCAAGAGACGAATCAGACATTAGATTTCTTCTGTGATTTCGACAAGATATCTCGGAATGTCGAAGATATTAAACTCAGTCTTTGTATGCTTAACAGTCTCATTGGTTCTACAGATATGCGGAAATCTGTTGAAAGGATTTGGAACCGAGACAAATCAGCTTTCGATGTTATGGACATACTAATAGCAGTACGTAGTGAAGGCAAAAAGAAGATCTTAAATAGCTTGGGAAATTGTATCGTTCTTGATTCTCTTTTTGAGTCTATTGATGGTGTTATGGAGTTTCTTGACAATACTGGATTAACAGACATTTTTCAATCAAGGAAAATAAACGATCTTGTTGATTATGTTTTTGGAATAGAAACAGGGTTGGACACGAATGCTCGAAAGAATCGAAGCGGACATATGATGGAAAATATGGTTGCGCGTATTTTCGATAAAAATGGTATAAGTTATCGTCAGGAGGTTTATTCTAGTGAATGGCCTGATATCACAAAAGTACTTGGTGATGATGAAAAACGTTTTGATTTTGTTATTGAGACTTCGACTAAAATCTATCTGATGGAAGTTAATTTTTATAGTGGTGGCGGTAGCAAATTAAATGAAGTTGCACGTTCTTATTCGGATATTGCTCCTAAGATTAACTCTATTCCTAGTTTTGAGTTCGTCTGGATTACAGATGGTATTGGATGGAAAAGTGCAAAGAATAAACTTCAGGAAGCTTATTCTATCATTCCAAGTATATATAACTTAACAAACATAAATGAATTTATAAATGGCATCAAATAAAGCATGGAATAAAATATTTCGTGATTATGGAATTAATAATCATGATTTTGATAAAGGTCCATTTGAACTAACTGCTAATCAAATAAAGAGATCTTGTCAAGCTTTTACAGAAACTGCAGATAAGGAACCACGAATCTTATGTAAACAAGATACTCGTTTTGATAGACCTGATGTTTTTGTCAAGAAAGGATTGTTTATTTTACCCAAGAAAAATGGAACGTATTATATTCTAAAAGGAGAAGGTTATGTTGATGTTCCTGATATAACAACACCAATAGAAGATTACGAAAGCAAACTTGACTTTGAGTTAGAGAGTTCGATGATTGGTGATTCAGAAATGCAGTTTTTGGATTTCGCATATGCAAATTCTTTAATTAGAACGTTTATGAATGATCCCTCTCTTGTTTTAACAATTAGAGGTAGAAAATATACACCTCCATTTTCTTTTAACGTGGGAACGAATTCTTTGGACACAGAAAGTGTCCAAACTGAGGTTGATGCAGGTTATGAGGGAAAAGAATCAATCGTTCTAATTGAAGCAAAAAATTTTTCGGCTACAGATGTAATTATAAGACAATTGTATTATCCATTTAGACAATGGAGTGAGAATACCACAAAGAAAGTTTATCCTGTATTTTTTGAAAAGAGAAAACTAAATAATGAAAATATATTCTACATTTGGCAATTTGAATTTACTGATATTGAGGACTATAATAGTATTCAACTTGTTAAATCAGGTAGGTATCGCATAAAAAATCCAAAATAAGCTCTTATATTTATAGCATGTAATAAAAATCATTTAGACTTAGCCACTGTTTCGAAGAGAACCAGATTGGTGCACGGAAAGAAAGTTTATGTGCTGCTTTGCTCTTGTTTTTACAACGGAGTATGTCAAAGATTAATCAATGATATTAGAATTATCAGATTCTAGTTCAGACATTATTTGTAATATTTTATGAGTTAATCTAGGAAATTAAAGAAATAATATGATAGTTGATGCTCAAGGAATGCCAATAAGGAAATTACTTACAGAAGGCAAGTATATTATTCCTGATTATCAAAGAGAATATGATTGGGAAGAAAAAGAAATAATAGAGTTTATAAATGATATAAACGAAATCAGTAATGATGAGAGCTATTTTATTGGCCACATGGTTTTTGAAGGCAAAAGGAATGGTACAAAATATATTGTTATTGATGGACAACAGCGTATAACAACCATAACTATTATCTTGTGTTGTCTTCGTGATATATTCTATGAGAGAAAGGAGATAGATTTGGGAAATGGTATTAATGACAAATACATATTTTCCATAAACGATGACAATAAGAAATTTGCGAGATTAGTAAATGATATGCCATATCCAGTTTTACAAGCAAGAGTTCAAAATATACCTCAGGAAAAAGATAACAGTATTGTTCCCAAGAAAAATGGAGAAAAGAAGATAATAAATGCATATGTGAAAATTCACTCCTTATTTCAAGAAAAGACAATAGATGAGCTTAAAAGTTTTAGAGATAAAATACTTAATTTAGAAACAGTATCTGTAGTTGCAGAAGGTGTTTCTAATGCATGTACTATTTTTATGACATTGAATTCAACAGGCAAAGATTTGACTCCACTAGATTTGGTTAAATCTCTCATTTTTAGTAAATATAAAAAAGTGCCTCTCGTCAATGAGCCCAATGACACATGGAAGAAAATAAGTGATAACATAAATAATAATGTTAAGTTCTTAAATAATTTTTATGCTTCTAGATATAAAAAAGTTTCAGATAAAAGAATTTTTTATGAAGTGGAAAATACAATTAAAAACCTTAACCATAAAGACCATGGTGTTGCAGCAAAAGAGTTTTTGCAACAAATGTTAGAAGATTCTGAATTATTTAAACTAATAAATACCCCCGTATCAACTAATTTTAATAAAAATGATTATGACATATATGAATCTATTTATGCAATAACGAAACAATTTAAGATACAAGTTTCTAATTCATTTCTAATTGCTTTAATTAGAGACTATAAGAAAAATACTGTTTCAAAATCAATGTGTATAAAGATTTTATCTGTAATGGAACGATTCCATTTCGTTAATAACGCTGTATGTTCAAAGAGATCATCTGGCATAGATCTTTTGTATGCAAAATATGCACATGATTTATATCAAGCAAAATCCAAACAAGAAAAACATATAATTATAACTAATATTTGTCAAGAATTAACAAAAAGAGTTGCAACTCTCTCAGACTTTGAAGCAAGTGTTGACAGTAAACTTTATTATACCCGAAAAGATGAGAAACAGAAAGAACTTGTAAAATATGTATTAATGAAACTGGAACGAAAAAAGAATACACACTCTATTCCTATAGCAACAAGTATTGAGCATATTTATCCAGAAACGCCTAAGAATATGACACTTACAGATCCCAATCTAATAATAAATATTGGAAATCTAGTTCTTCTTGAAGACTCTGTAAACTCCAAAATTGGCAACAAAGAGTATGATGACAAAAAAACTTATGTTTTAAATAATAGCCAGATGATAACGGCAAAGCAATTATTTAATAAATACAAAAGTTGGACAGATACAGAAATAAAACAAAGGAGAGATGAATTAATAGAAGAAATGTATAAAAAAATGTGGCTTAAATGATTCCTTCTTATTACAAATCCCCTAACAATGATTTCACTCTCATACAAGGAGATTGCGTTGAGACATTATCAAAGTTTAAGTTCGGCTTTGATATGGTATTTGCCGATCCACCGTATTTCCTCTCTGGAGGTGGTATAAGCTATCAAAGTGGCCAGATTGTGTGTGTGGATAAAGGTGAATGGGATAAACCAACAGCCCCAGAGGAAATGGATGTGTTCAACCTTCGTTGGCTTACTTCAGTACGCGACCATATGAAAGAGGATGCAACAATATGGATTTCGGGTACACATCACAATATTTTTAGTGTCCAACAGCAACTAGTGAAACTTGGTTTTAAGATATTAAACGTGATAACTTGGGCAAAGACAAATCCTCCACCAAATATTTCATGCCGATATTTCACTTTTTCAACAGAGTTTATTATTTGGGCAAGAAAGTCTCAGAAGAAACCTCATTATTTCAACTATGATTTGATGAAGAGACTTAATGGGAATAAGCAAATGACTGATGTTTGGCATTTACCAGCTATTGGCAAGTGGGAAAAATCGTGTGGAAAGCATCCTACACAAAAGCCTTTAGGTGTGTTGGCTCGCCTTATTTTGGCTTCAACAAGGCCTAACTCATGGATACTTGATCCATTTAGCGGAAGTGCTACAACAGGTATTGCTGCATCTTTACTTGGTAGAAAATACCTTGGTTTAGAAGTAGAAGAAGAATTCCTATCCATAAGTAAAGCGCGTAGAGAGGAGATAGAAAATATTCAAGTACGTTCTGAGTATTTAGAACGATTAGCGAAAAAAAAGAACATTCTTCCTCCAGATAATTTTTTTGTTGCAGAAGAAGCAAAACATGATTATAATATTCCGTGGTAGTAATGTATTGTAAGCATTCAGTAAACCCCGTATGATTAGAACTGGTAAAGCCGGCATAGATTGTCTATTAAAAATTTCGACTTGTCTCTGAAAATGTTGAAGATATT